>JAIPGP010000133.1 GCA_021735645.1 Candidatus Cloacimonadota bacterium | reverse complement strand
TTTCGCGGCTTTAGCGGTTAATAAAATCTTACATTCCTGCATTTTCCCACACCCAGAGCAAGGATGCACTGGAGACAACGTCATCTTCAGCTATGTGAAATCATCCATCTCTTTTCTCATTACATTCTTCCGTGTGGTCAATGCTTTCCGTGGTTTATAAATCTTACATTTCAATTCACTGTTCACTATTCACAGTTCACTGCCAAAAAAAATATTACATTTTCCTCTGCGTTCTCTTTGTTCTCTGTGACGTTGCCTGCTGTCCTGTAGCTTTGGCGGAAAATAGTGGAAATAAAACTTTCTAATACAATCATCCTAATTCCAATTATTTTAAACCTCGTAACTGCAAAACACGCATAATTTTTCACACATTTCCCTCAATATCTTCCGCAAATCCCCTCATACCAGCCAATTTTACATTTTAAATTTTAAATTACTCGCCACTCCCTGTGGCTCCCCTGTGGCTTCCCAAAAAGTGCTGCCAATATTGATCAGTTAAACAATTTAATTAAAACATCAGTTATATAAATTATCATTACAGTTAGTGCTAAGAGAATAAACAAAACAGGGCAATGCCAGTATAAGTTATAAAAAAGATTGACAGTGATAAAGAAGTATCTATTATATGAGAAAGTAAAAATATCAAGAATAGGAAACGTATATGAATAAAGTATTAATTCTTGTATCTCTGCTCATGGCTATCAATTTGACAGGTAAAGTGGAAGTGGATTTTGAGGGAGAAAAAGTTTCTCTCAATGGCAGTTTTGCCATTGAAGAAATCAAAGAGCTGTCAATTGCTGGAAAAATCTATAATCAGATTAAGCTGGAAGACTGTCAAAATGGAAACAAATTTGGCAGGTCAATGACTCCTCATTTTACGAAGCTATTGGCGTTACCTGATGAAGGAAACTGGATAGTCAGTGAGTTTGAATACGAAACAGAAGAGCTGAAGCTTGATCATCCTCTTGCCTGGCACGGCATTGATGAGCAAAGTCAGGAATCATCTAATATTAATTGGGCTCCGGAGGATCTGGTGACTATCAGTGAACCGGTTATCATGCGTCAGATTCGTTTTTCACAGGTTTCCATAGATGCAATGCAATACGATGCAATAGAAAGAAAGGTATTCATCATCAAGAACTTTTCATTAATTCTGGTATTAGATAGAACCCGGTCTGGCAATGTGAAATATAGTAATGGTGCAGATTCCGGGAACGGAATTTCGAAGCTGGCATCTTCTATCACTGGATATACCGGCAATCGAGATAATGCCAAAGACTCATATCTGATAATTTGTCCGGATATTCCTTCAATAGTTTCCACTCTGGAATATCTGGTGAACTGGAAGCGTAAGCTGGGTTTTGAAACTACCTTAGTCACTTTAAGTGAGACTGGGAGCACTAATAATGAAATAAAAGAGTATCTCCAGAATGCCTATGACACCTGGGAGAATCCCCCGGAATATATAATACTTGCAGGTGATGTTACAGGTAATATTACAATTCCATCATGGTATGTAGCAGGAAGCTGGAATCCGTATTGTGTGACGGATCATCCTTATGCTCTGCTGGAAGGAGATGACTATTTTCCGGATGTATTGATCGGCAGATTATCCGTGCAAAGCACAAGTCAATTGCAGACTATTGTGAGCAAGATCATACATTATGAGAGTGATCCTTTGATCAATAATAACTGGACTCGCAGGGCACTGATGCTTTCTTATATAACAACCGAAATGTTGTCGCAGCGTGAAACTGTGATGGAAGTACGGGATAAACTTCTGGACTTCACTTATACGGAGGTAGATACATTTTTCTCCCCTTATCAGAGCGGAATAAATAATCTGACAAATGTGATCAATACAGGATACAGTTTCATCAATTACCGGGGAGCAGGTAATCATTTTCGCTGGTATGGATGCCAAGGTGATATGTTCAATATCTGGGCTGTTGATCAGCTTACTAATGGTTTCATGTTACCAATGATTACGAGTATAGTGTGTGGGGGTGGCGATTTTGCTGATGATGATTATGATACAGCGTTTGGCGAAATGTGGCTGGCAGCCGGCAGTTCCGCGAATCCCAAAGGAGCAATCGGGTTTATAGGTCCCAGTGAACATGATACAAAGACAGGCTTTAATAATTGTAATGATATGGGAATATATCAGAGTATAACGCAGGAGAATATATTTGGGGCAGCAGCAATGATGCTGCGTGGTAAGATGGAATTATATAATAATTATCCTGGTTGCCACTCCATGGACGGTGTTCATGATACAGAAGATAGTGATATGTTCTATTTCTATGTGTATAATCTGCTGGGTGATCCGGGATTGCAGGTATGGACCGATGAGCCCAGGTATTATGAAGTGCAGATGCCGGAAATACTGCCTCAGGGCAGCAGCACTTATGAAATAAATCTGGTAATAGCAGATGGAGCTGGTCATAAAGTTGCATTAACTTCTGATAATCAGCTCTATGATGTTTCAAAGACAAACGAATATGGTTGGGCATCTTTGGTGATACCGGACAGTTTAATGGAATTTGAAGTAACAGTATCTGGATATGGATACGTACCAATAACACAGGCAGTTACAATTTCTGCAGAGGAACAGATAATTGGACTTTCATCTTATGTGTTCAGCAGTGAGCCTGTTTGTGGAGCGACAATGGAATTAACTGTGGGTCTCTATAATTACACCCAGTCTGAGCAGAGTGAGCTGGCAGTGGAACTTGTGACTGAAGATGAGCTGATAACATTGAATAATAGTATTCAGGAAATTGATATTCTTCCGGTTGGAAGCTCAGAGGAATTGATATTTGAAGTAGAGTTCTCTTCGGTTTTGCGGGATGAAAAGGAAAGCTGGCTGAATCTTAAGATCAATAGCGGAGAGCTGGGCTCACATTTCATACCGCTGGAAATAAAATCTGCCGAACTGATTTTTTCCGACAGGATAGTGATGAATCAGGAAAACAGTCTTCTGATCGGAGATATAAATGATTTGAATATTAAGCTCTATAATAATGGTGATACTAATTGTGAAGCATTCATGGGGATATTAACCAGTCTGGATAATAAATGCCAGATAACTCAGAATAACAGTTCATATCCCGAAATCAGTCCCGGAGACTCTATTTCAAGCAATGCGGCTTATAGCATTTCATTGGATAACAATCTGATTACTGGAGAACCACTGGCATTCTGTTTAGAGATATTAAGGGATGGTGAGCCAATTGATGAGATAGAATTCTCTCTGGCAGCTGGATGTGTTGATGAGAGCAGTCCGACTTATTCCGAATATGGATATTATGCTATAGAAAGCAGTGATGAAGGGAACTTTGTTACACCGGACTATAACTGGATTGAGATTGCAGAACCAGAGGGAGGAAGCGGAACAATGATAAATGAATCCTATGTAACTAGAGATGGATTTTCCACCTGTATTCCTTTACCATTTGAATTCTGTTATTATGGTATACTTTATGATGAAATAACTGTTTCCAGCAGTGGCTGGCTGGCAATGGGAAATAAGGAACAGGTATTTTTCCGGAACCGGACTATACCCTCGGGAGCAGGACCTTCTGCAATGATCGCGCCTTACTGGGATTATCTTAGATGGGGAAATATCTATACATATTATGATCAGGATGAACATCTATTAATCATTGAATGGCATGGCTTTCGGGATGATTTTGGATATAATCCTCAGGTTTTTGAGGTGATCCTTTATGACCCGTTATTTTACCCGACTCCTACAGGGGACGGAGAAATTAAATTCCAATACCAGGAAGTTCAAAATCTGGACGTTGAAGAAAGTTATGCTACTATCGGAATAGAAAACATGAGACAGACTGAAGGGCTTTTATTAAGTTTTGCCAATATCTATCCTGAATCCATGCATGCCATAATCTCAGAAACTGCAATATTGATCTCAGTGAAGGAAGGGATTATCCCTCCACGCATGACAACCGGTTCAGAAACATTGAATATTTCCTTAAATCCTGATAAGGTAGAGATCTATGAACTGGAATTAAGCAACGATAGTGATCAGACATCATTAGAATATGATGTTACTATGTCACATTTTTCCTGTGGTGATGAAACAGGTCAGCCGGAACGTGATATTTCCAGCAGCTTACTGTATTTAGACTCTGATACCTATATTACAGGTCATGAAACATATCTCAGGATATATTTGGATAATTCGATTAATGATGAGGCAATACATGGAGTAGAGATAGATTTTCCGGAAGATATGGTAATTACTTCAGCAAGAAATATCCACTATTTAAATTATAATGAACAGACCGGTGCCGGAGCAACAGTAACCTGGGGTTATGGTAATGGAATAGATTATGTTAGTTCACATGAACAAGGTTTCAATGTATTTTATATAGTGGATGCCGGTACATCTACTCCTTTGAATATAAGCTGGCGCATAGATGGAGACGGGAGTGGTGAAGAACCGCATAGTGTAACTGGGGAATTCACTTTAACTCTATCGGAAGATAAGTATATCTGGATTGAATATCCCAATGGAGGGGAAGAACTGGCTTATGGGCTGACAGATACAATCCGCTGGAATTCTTTTGGAGATATTGAAAATGTAGATGTGTATTTCAAAAAAGATTATAGTAATATAGAATTAATAACTGGCAATGTTCCTAATACAGGTGAGATTGAATGGACTATTCCTATTGAACTCACCAATACTGCCAGGATCAGAGTGAAGGAAACCGGAGGCGTAGAATGTGATGATTCTGATGATAACTTTTCTATCAGGGAACTGGTGATCACCTATCCCACATCCGAAACTGTGATGGAATATAATACTACAGAAGAGATCAGGTGGGATTCTAATGGGAATACTCCCATTGTAAATATAGATTATTCACTTTCAGAGGGCTATATCTGGAATACATTGGCTGAAGATGTACCAAACACCGGCAGTTATCAATTTATGGTAAACCTTTCCCCCGGTGATAACTGTAAATTGAGGATCACTGACCCTGATGGTGGATTGATCTATGAGATGCCAGAAGTATTTTCAATTACTGATATTCCGATCAACTGGTGCAATATTGCACAAAATACCGGCACTATTGAACCTGGAGAAACAGAAAATCTAAGTATAGAGATAGATACTTCAGGAATGCCGTTAGGAGAATATTCTGCCTATCTGATAATTAAGACAAATTATAATCAGAGTATTTCTATACCAGTCAACCTGGAGGTTATAGAACAGGAAGAGGAAAATCCTGTACCACCGATAGCTATACTGAAAGGAAATTATCCCAATCCCTTCGGCATAAAAACCACAAGAGACGGTGACACTGTGATTGAATATGATCTGAATATTAATGGTCGGGTAAAAGTAGCGGTTTATAATCTCAAAGGACAATTGATCCGTGTTATATTTAATGATTATCAGGATGAAGGGAATTACAGTCTTATCTGGAATGGTAATAATGAAGCAGGATCACCGGTAGCTACGGGTGTCTATTTCTATCAGCTGGAAGTTAATAATAAAAAAGTGGCAGCAAGAAAATGCCTGATGCTAAAATAACTCAAGTTTCGCAGATATATGAAGCAGCAGTATAATGATATTTCTGCATATCAAAGTCTGAATATTATTCAACTTATTATATAAAACACTAATCGAGGACGATTAATCTACATTAATTAGTGGATAATGAACTGTTTGCCATGAGGTCTTATCGTAGATCAATCGTCCCCGATTGATCATTATATAAAACATTAATCGAGGACGATTAATCTACATCAATAAGTGGATGATGAACTGTTTGCCATGAGGTCTTATCGTAGATCAATCGTCCCCGATTGATCATTATATAAAACATTAATCGAGGACGATTAATCTACATTAATTAGTAGATAATGAACTGTTTGCCATGAGGTCTTATCGTAGATCAATCGTCCCCGATTGATCATTATATAAAACATTAATCGAGGACGATTAATCTACATTAATGTTGTTTTGTTCGTGTCATTTTGCAGCATTTGTGTTTGATTTTTTGCAGAGAAGGAAAGAAAAGGAATATTAAGATTATCTACCGCGGAAATCGCTGAATTACGCTGAAAAATATAATGTAAGAACTAAGGTAAGCCAGTCCCGATAATTCGTGATGAACGACTATCTCACCACCTATTCCAGTCAGCTAATACCATCCAGACTTACCCTGACTAAACTGGATTACATTCTTGCCCATAGTTAGTCCCTTCCGGTTAATAATTCTGACTAATTGTCTAAAAATGTAAATATGAAATAATCTGCTTTTATTATTGGTGTTTAATCGTCATATTTGTGCTTTATTAATTTTTAAAATGCACTATATAAACACGTTTATGCATCTGCGAAACTTGAGTTAAAATAATAACACCAACTTTTATAATGATCACCTGAATTAAAAGGCAGACTATTAACCCAAGTTTACCATTTTTTTTGTGAAAGTACTGCCCTGTAAGGGTCTAACATTTTTTGGGGTCACTACAGTATTGAATATTTGGTGATAACCCTATCAACTGGTTTATTGCTTATACCAAGACTTCTATATATT
>JAIPGP010000132.1 GCA_021735645.1 Candidatus Cloacimonadota bacterium | reverse complement strand
CTTACTTTTCTGGATAATTTAAACCCAGACCAAGATGGTCTGGATACAATGTTCCGCCTTTGCGGAATTTAAGAAATATAATAAAGATTCAATTTCTTATTACTTTATCCTGAAAGTTCTGATTTCAAAAGGCAGGAAGTTCAGGCGTGTTTCAGTGGTATTTTTGCTGAAGATGTACTGGTTGTTTTCTAAGAGGTCAGTTTCGATGAATTGCAGCCATTTGCTGTCTGCTTTCAGTCTTATCTCAGTTTGAGTGCCGTAATATTCATAAAGTCTCAGAATGATGCCATCGCCATCTTCTGCCGGTTTCAAGGTTTCTATTTTCACATTTTTGCCTTCAATGGAGAAATAGGATTTTGCGAGGTCTGCCGGAGGCTGGGCTACTTTATGCACGATCAGTTCACTATTAAATTCATGTGCCTGATGTAAAACTTGAGAATTTATCAGGTCGCCGGCATGTGGCAGAAAGCCATAGCGGAAAGTGTGATATCCGATATCTGCGGTATTATCAGGATATTGCGGACTGCGCAGCAGGGTTAGTTCCATGACGTTATCTTTCACATAATGCCCATACTTGCAGTCATTGACGATAGCAAAGCCGCAGTCATACTGGCTGAGATCAGCAAATCTATGACCGCAGACCTCAAATTTCGCCTGTTCCCAGGTAGTATTATCATGTGTAGCACGGGTGATATTGCCATACTGGATTTCAAAGCTTGCTTTATCAGCTTTAATGTCCGGTACTACCCGCATTCGCAGCATCTTATCTTTTTCATTCCAATCCACAGATGTCAAGCATTCCAGGAGTTTTGAATTTGCTTTCAGGCTGACGATCTGTCTGAGTGAGGAATTGCCAATTTTGTATTCCAGTACCAGACATGCCCAGAGATAGTCATGTTCAACCAGGTAGATGCTGGTGAGTTTTGCCTGTTGAGGCTCAGTTTCGCGGTAGTAGTGATTGATGTCCCAGGCACCCCAGTCATTAGGTTTATCTTCATAGAGCAGGATTTGATTGGCGACCCCGCTGAGCATTTCACGCTGTAATTCTTTGTCAAATATGCTGGTGATCACGCCCTGTTCATCAAATTCCACCCGCAGCAGGCTATTTTCCAGCAGGTTTTCACTTATTTTCATTTTGCGGGTATTTTTGGGGAGCATATCCACTTTTTCCAGTCTGACAGTTGTGTAGCCTAAAGCGGGGACTTCTATTTCGGCGAGCAGCTGATTCTGGTACACTGTGGCGGGTAACTGATTGCCTAAGTGGTCATAAGCCAGCCAGTTTTCATCAGCATCCGGCAGGT
The DNA here is from genome assembly GCA_021735645.1 of Candidatus Cloacimonadota bacterium. GTDB lineage: Bacteria > Cloacimonadota > Cloacimonadia > Cloacimonadales > TCS61 > Stygibacter. The sequence goes on along the minus strand of JAIPGP010000132.1, from coordinate 5,398 downwards.
CCAGGCTGATGACGTCTTTGCGGTTCCAGCTCAAAGTATTAAAAATCTGATAATAATAATCCTGCTGTTTGGCTGCTGCCGGTTTATTGATGTGAGCCAGAAGGTCATTCTGCATTTCTCTTAAAATTTGCAGGTTCATTTCACTAAGGGCATGAGCATCTTCATAGACCCTTTTGATGGAAGAGCCGGGTAAGATGTCATGGAACTGGTTCAAGAGAGTGTTTTTCCAGATGCGGTCGATTTCGGTTTTATTCAGTTTTCCGGTAATTGTCCCCAGAAATTCCACATCTCGCAGAGTGAGTTCCAGTTGACGGTTATATTTTTTCATTAATGCCTGGGTAGTATAGGTGCCGCGGTGCAGTTCCAGATAGAGTTCACCTTTCCAGACCGGCAGTTTTTCCGCTGGGGTTCTGCCTAATTTTTTAAAGTATTCTTCGGCAGTAGCAAATTTGAATTTTACTGCTCCTTCGGTATTCTGCTGACGCTTGCCGAGTTCGATATGGATTCTGCCGGGACCACCTCCGCCATCGCCAATGCCAAAAAGATTCAGAAATTCATCAGCGACATCACTCTGGGCAAAGCGTTCTTCGCTTTCCAGCAGTTGTTTAGGCAGGTTTGAGCAGTTATAATCATTTGTTGGCAGGAAATGAGTAGCAATTCTGGTGCCGTCAATTCCTTCCCAGTAGAAAGAATGATGCGGGAAGATATTAGTTTCATTCCAGGATATTTTCTGGGTCATGAAATAGTCCACACCTGCTTTTTTTAAGATTTGCGGTAAAGCAGCGGAATAGCCGAATACGTCCGGCAGCCAGAGATGAGTGATCTCCTGGTCAAACTCTTCTTGCCAGAATTTCTTGCCATACAGGCACTGGCGAACCATGGCTTCACCGCCGATCAGGTTCATATCCGGTTCCACCCACATGGCGCCCTGGCATTCCCATCTGCCTTCAACGATCCTCTTACTGATTTCTTGATATAAAAGGGGATAGTCTTCTTTTACCCATTCATATAACAGAGCCTGAGAAGCTCCGAATTTATATTCGGGATATTCCTCCATCATACGCAGAGCAGTAGCAAAGGTGCGTCCGGCTTTACGTCTGGTTTCTCGTACGGGCCAGAGCCAGCCCAGATCCAGGTGGGCATGACCGATACTGTACACTTCTATAGAGCTTTTATTAGCTGGTTCTGCTAATAATCTGCCGGTGATTTTGAGCGTTTTCTGCATGCCTTGGCCATCAGCAAACAGATTGATAGCTTCATTCGTGCCGCGAATGAGTTTCTGGCGGCGGGGTGAACGCTCCGGCAGCTTGGCTATCAGTGAGGCGATTACTTCCAGATCGTAATACAACTGCCAGGCTTTTCGGTCTATCAGGCATAATTCTGCCTGCTGCAGGCGGTAAAATTCCTGTCCGGCTCCGAAAAGACCATTGGCTCCGCCTTCTACCAGCAGAAATATATCTTCCTTGCCTTTTGCCTTCTCACTGATAATTGCCAGCTGCTTGGCAGATGTCACGTTCCAGTGGATTTTATTGGTAAGTCCCAGCCAGGGCGTGCCGTTTTTGAAGATGCAGCCTTCTGCTTCCAGATCGATGAGGGCACCTGTTTCTTTGCCTTTCCAGGCAGCGGGAATAGTGCCGTAGAAACGGAACCAGCTGCTGCCCCAGGTTTTGCCCCATTCTTCACCCTGCTGGATAGATTGGAACTGATACTTTTTGGTTTCGCTGCCAGTGATCTCTTTTTTAGTTAAATCTTCCAGGTCTTTGCTGTAGGGGATGGGATATTCCTGATCATAAATATATTCTGCCTGCAATTTTACTTTTTCGGTGAATCTCCGTTGAGCGATTTCTGCTTTGAACCGCTCAATTCGGGTTACATATATTTTTTCATTTTGCATATAGCCTCCAGAAATGTTTAATTTATTGTGTTGCCGCTATCTTCATTTGTTTAATCTGTTTCCCGAGGAAATAGATAGTGATAAGGGCAGAAAGATAATCTGAGATCGGGTGAGCCAGCCAGGCACCATTTAAACCCATATAGCGGGGTAGTACCAGCAGCAGCGGGATCAAAATGAGTAACTGCCGACTGACAGATAAGATGAATGAGGGCAGGGCTTTATTGATTGCCTGAAAGAAGGTGGCACCTACTACCTGAAAACCGATGACAAATGAGCCGGCAAACATGATGCGGATGCCGTGAGCTGCCAGTTCGATCAATTCTTTATCTGTTGTGAAAATACTGATGATCAGATGCGGAAAAGCCATCACGATAACAAAGGCAAAAATTGAGATCATGGATGCGCGTATGGAAGATATTTTCCAGGCTTTTATTACTTTATCAAGTCGCTGGGCACCAAAATTATAACCGACTATGGGCTGCATACCCTGAGCTATTCCCACTACCGGCATAAAGGTGAAATGCAGAAAACGGAACATTACACCTGCTGCTGCCAGTGCCAGTGCTCCACCATAATGCCGCAGCACATTATTGAAGATGATCATCATCAGTGAGCCGGCAATATTACGGAAAAAGGATGCTACGCCGATTCTGACTATATTATACACTATTTGCGGGTTAAATTCGCGGAAACAGAATTTATAGAGCATGGAACTTTTGCGGCTTTTGAAATAGATATACTGGTATATTGTCTGAAAAATCTGAGCTGCCACTGTGCCAATTGCCACACCTTGCACACCCATTTTGAAGATCAGAATAAATACAGCATCCAGGATAATATTCAATACTGCGCCTGACACCATGGAGATCATGGCTATCTTTGCCTGTCCTTCTGCCCGGATAACGTTATTGCCCGTCATGGCTGCTATCTGAAAAGTGGAGCCCAGCATGATAATGCGCAGATATTGACGCGTGAGTGGTAATACTTCGGGACTGGCTCCAAACAGGAGAATTACTTTATCCAGAAATACCTGAATGGTGATCGTGAAAAATAAGCCCAGAAAAAGTGCCATCAGCAGTGAATTATGAAATATCTTATTTGCTTTATCCTGGTTTCGTTCTCCCAGACTGATGGAGATCAGAGCAGCGGAACCGATACCGTTCATAATACCAAATCCCATCACGATCATCTGCATGGGGAAGGCGACTGTGAGACCTGCAATGGCATTTGTGCCCACGAATCTGCCTACAAAGATAGTATCCACTATGTTATATAGTGCCATCACGAACATGCCCACCATTGCCGGCACTGCCAGCTTCCAATGCAGCCTGCCGATATTATCATCAGCTAATATATGATTTCTCTTGCTTTTATCCATCGTGACCATCCCTGATTACCCCGCATCTTTGTCAATTAAATACTGAGCTGAAAATAATGGGTTAATCAAAATTATTGACGTAATCCAATCAACTTCAATATCTGTAATTGATAAAGGAATTTGATAATATTTTGGAGGAATAATGATCAGAGAATTGTATATAAGCAATTTCAGAGGTATTTCTGACCTGAAGATCGATGATTTTAAGAAAGTCAATCTTCTGGTAGGGAAAAATAATAGCGGCAAATCTACCATTCTGGAAGCAATTTTCCTAAATATTGGTGCTGCTAATCCCGGTTTATTTCGCAGTATAAATCTATTTAGACAATTTGAAATGTTAGACAGCAAAATCCTCATGTCTTTTTTTCATAACTTTAATCTCGATGAAGATATCAAAATTAATACAGTAATAAAAAAGCCCAAGCAGTATCGTAATCTAAAGATTTCACCAGTCTATTCTGAATTTGGCAATGGCAATGGCAATGTTGTGAAGTTAACTGACAATGATTCAAGTGAGAATTCTTTTGCATATTCCTCGGATATAAAAGGATTAGAAAATTGGCTGGATTTAAAGGAATCCACAAAAGGAAACAGTGACAAGATAGTTTCACGTATGCTAATAGATAATCCAGGAATGAGAATAGAATTACCTCCAAATTACTCAGAAAAACTTTTTGGTCTATTTATTCCTCCCAGAAAATATATTCAGGATACAGTTAATCGATTAGAAAATATTAAATTTAGAAAGGAAGAGCATGTTATAATTAAAATTCTACAGGAGATAGAACCGGAACTGAAATCATTAGACATTTTGGCTAATAATGTGATAGCTGCTGATATTGGCAGAAAAAACCTGATACCTATCAATCTGATGGGCGATGGGATCAATCGGCTTCTGGCAATAATTCTGGCGATTTATGATAGAAAGGGCGGCTATATTCTGATTGATGAGATAGAAAATGGTTTTCACCATGAAGCACTTTCTACGCTTTGGAAAGCTGTATTTGAAGCATCTGAGATACTCAATGTGCAGATATTTGCCACAACCCATTCCTGGGAAAATATTATTAAATTCAATCAGGTTTCTTTAGAAAGTGGTTATCATGATACAATGTTGTATAGAATTGAGCATAAAAATGACCATAATAAGGCTATCAGCTATGAACAGGATGTCCTTACCCAAACAATTCAGAGTAATTGGGAATTAAGATAATGGGCATTTTAGAAAGAGTTCAAATTAAACTTCCTAAGCTGCTTTTAGTAGAAGGTAAGGATGAAGAAAACTTTTTCTCTGCTTTTTTCAAGGAAATGGGGATCAATAATATTCAAATTATAGTCGCAGGTGGAAAGAGAAATTTGAAAATGAGTCTGGAAGCGGTCAAAAGATTACCAGATTTTGATGATGTCACTGCAATAGGGATAATTCAGGATTCTGATGAAAATTATGCTGCTGCAATGAATAGCGTCTATGACTGGCTAATAAATTTAGGTTTCAGTCCCCTGAGACAGGCTGGCGTTTTCTCTCAAAAATCTCCGGCTATTGGCATCTTTATTATGCCAGGTGATAATGAAAATGGTGCTTTGGAAGATTTATGCCTGCAGGCTGTTCAGTCTGATCCTGTGATGAACTGTGTGAAGAATTTCATTGATTGCATCAAAGAACAGAATCCCTCCGTTTCCAAAGTATCCAAACGGGAATGTGCCGCATATCTGGCTGGAAAAGAAGAACTTGTATCAAGTTTAGGTTTAGCAGCTCAAAAGAAGTACTGGAATTTTTCCTCACCAGTTTACGCCACTATAACAGAATTTATCCGGGATTTGTCACAGAAATAAGCATCACCTCATAAATATCTGTAACTTTTATGCCTTTCAAAATCTACCTGCGTTGTTCATCGCTGCATATACAGGATATTGGCATTTTTCGCGTCGTATATAATTCAAAATCACTACTAAAAATATTACACATATCAGTGACTTAATGCTTAAGAGTTAAACCCATATTATGCAGTAGTACCTTGCAACTAATATTCTGTCAATTTTTGGCAGAAATTTAATAATCTAAAGCTGGAATAAGCACTACCTCCTTAAGTCTTTCACCTGCTATGATGAGGGATTTACCAAGTTTC
>JAIPGP010000131.1 GCA_021735645.1 Candidatus Cloacimonadota bacterium | reverse complement strand
CTTACGAAACTTGGTAAATCCCTCATCATAGCAGGTGAAAGACTTAAGGAGGTAGTGCTTATTCCAGCTTTAGATTATTAAATTTCTGCCAAAAATTGACAGAATATTAGTTGCAAGGTACTACTGCATAATATGGGATTATTGCTATTGGCTTACTCAGGTCTGTTAAATAATATTATATCTAACTTGCTTGATTTTAATCGATTATAAGCTGATGTGCTGCTAATATAAATCTAATTTCATTCGCATTTACTCCCGATTTCTTCACCGGTACGATGTAATATATTAGAATCCACTCAATAAAAAAACTTCTCATTGTTGAGAATGTGATTGATAAATTTGGGAAATGTATTCCCGGTAGGGATGTTTGTATTGTGGTTATTGTGGATTTGGAGGCAGTTAGTAACCACCATTGCGGAGATACAAGACCCTACTACGATAGCTCCACTGGGCCAAGGCAGCTTAGCTGGTAAACAGTCTCTTCCGGCTCCCCCAAACCTCGTTTACAATGTTAACTCTGTTCACAATGTTAACAATAGCTCTCCTCAAGCATCCACAGCAGCTACTTGATCACATCCTTCAGCATCAGCTTTTCTTCTTCTGCCACTGTGCCCATCACCTGCTGGATTACTCCTCCAAACATCTTGCTCATCAACCCAATATTCATTTTGGAGACCATCACCTTGCCGTCATGGGTTTCATAAACAGCAAAACGGCAGGGCATAAGGGCTGCCACTTTCTTATTTTCATCATCCTGAAAGATAGTATATGAATGATCTGCATGACAGATTTCTATGATTCGCATCCTCAGGATGTCTCCATAATCTGATAATATCAGCCTGTCCTGGATATCTACTTCATTTATCACTTCCCAGCCAGTATCAAAGGCTCCTATCACCAGCTTATCAACTGTAGTCTCAAAATCGTGCTTGCTTTCCATATTCAGCAGCATTAAGCCCGGCATCTTATTCCAGATCACGGTTACCATTAATATTGCTCCGATCAGCAGCCCTGCTATTAGATAGATAACTTTTTTCATCAATTCTCCTATATTTTTTCTATTTTATATCCGGTTGATTGCACTTTTGCCATGATTTCCGCATCACTAGCTTTGCCCTTCACTTCCAGAAGTTTTTCTCCTAAATTAATCATCACATCTTCCGCTCCAGACAGCTCTTCTACTGCTGCTGATATTGCCTTCACGCAATGATTACAGTGCATATCTTCTATTTTATAACGCTTCACATTCATTTCTACCTCTAAAGGAATAATTGCTCGCTTACGCTTCGGAACATATTTCCGCCAGAACGATAGCAGCAGGATAATACTGAAAATCACCGTTATTATATCAAGTAAAATACTCCGATCCATATTATGTGCCAGATGCCGCACATTCACTATCACTCCAAACCGCTCTACCAGCACATTCAGCAAAATACCAAAAAATAAGGCACAAAGGGTTAATACCAATACATAAACTGCTGTCACCTTTTTGCCCAGACTGCTGGCGAGAACCGTCAGCGATGCCGCATTTGTAGCAGGCCCCACCACCAGAAATACAAATGCTGCCCCAGGTGAAATGCCCTTCATGATCAGGCTCACAGCTATCGGGATCGAACCAGTTGCACACACATACATCGGTAGTCCCACCACGATCATAAAGATCATTCCTAAAAAGCCCTTGCCGCCATACTGCTCAAAAAATCCATCCGGGATCAGCCAGGTGATTAATCCGGCAATGATTATTCCCACCACAAGCTGTGTTGAAATGTCATCAATAAAATCTCCATAAGCATAAGTGATAAATTTCATAAATTTATTACTGTGCTTTTCAGAATTATGTTCATGACCATGTTCAGTTTCACCGGAATGCGACGAACAACCGCAATTTGACCCTTCTTCTGCCAGATGTCTGTTCCAGGGATGTGATGGATGCGTACAATGCGGATCATCGCACTCACACTTCAGACAGCAGGCTTGCGCTGCTGCCGCTATCTGCTCCGGTTTATCTTCTACTTGTATTTTTTCGGTAACTACACCCGTGATGATCCCCATCAGCAGTGCAGTCAGCGGACGGTATAGTCCCATAAACCAGCCTAACATCCCAAATGTGGGTATTATACTGTCTATCCCGGTTTGCGGTGTGGAGGTTAAAAATGATATTGTTGCACCATTAGAAGCTCCTTTCCGCTTTAGATGCATCGCGGTGGGTACTACTCCGCAGGAACACAATGGCAATGGAACTCCAAATAATGACGCTTTCACAATCGACCAGAGATTTGCCTTACCCAATTGCCGCAAAATAAAATCACCCTTCAACAGCACGTGCATCAGTCCCGCAAAAGTCAGACCTATAAATAAATAGGGCGCTATCTCCAGATATATCTCAAATACAGCCTTTATTAATCCATTCAAATCTTACTCCTTCACATCACAGGGCACACAACTACTCACGATTTACGTCTCCCATCTCCCATCTCCCATCTCACGACTCACGACTCACTATTCACCATTCACTTTATTCCTCAATTCCTCATGCAATAATTTCACATCCGACTCAAATTCACTATCTTCTGAATACTCAGGATTCTCTGCCCCGTATGGCAAACCTTTTTCCAATGTCTCTAATGCCTCTTCATATCTGCCGGCATCACGCAAAACCTTCGCCAGCATCACATATGCATCATAATGATTCTCACGCACAGCTATTGATTGCCTCAACGAAGCTTCCGCTTCCATGATTTTACCCTGTTTCCAGTAAGCCTCACCTTTATGACGCCAGGGACAGCCCCATTGGGGACTTTCCACATTCAGCTTGTCATATAAAGGTATAGCTTCCTCATAACGACCCAGGTCAAGAAGAAGATTGGCATAATTAAATCGCGTTTGCATGCTCAAACTGTCTCCCTCGGCTGCTAATCCTTCCAGACTGCTCTCAAGTGCCATAAAATGCAGATAAGTGATCATCAGCTTACCAGTCTCATTATCCAGTGCACTATAATATTGCAAAGCACTCACAAGATTTTCCAGCGTTGGCTCTGTCTGGTACTTCTGAAATTCTGCATACTCACTGTTATCATGAGCTTCTCCCCATAATCCCGCTACTATCAACATTATTAAGATGCCAATAATTCCTTTCTTCATTACTGTCTCCTGTCTTTTTATTTTCTCTTTATAATCTAATCAATTTTCCCAATATTACGAAAATTAACTCACTACCTCAAATCCATTACCGCTCTCTCAATGTCAATCATAATAATCTCCTCTCACCAAAAAAAAACTTCATTCCATATCAGCTCCAGCATAAGTGTATCCAGACATCCTGGTCTGGGATTCAGAAATTACCTATTGGCACAAAAGATCACATCCTTCTTTTATCAGATAGAAAAATTTTACAAAAGGTGGCTATTATGAAAGCAAACACAAACAAAAGCGTGCTTGATTTTGTAGATCAAACTTTCCAGTTTGATGAAACAAAAATGCTTAATCCGGGAGGATTAAGCTACATAACTGTTAATTAGTTGTGTGTTTGGAACAAGTATTGCACATAATACACCCGGAAAATATGTAATACCTAAAACTCGAATATTAAAATAATATTGTACCGGATTGATAGCGGGAGTTGAGGATGAAAAGAGATTTATATTATTTGGATAATTGCTGTACATTGTGTTTACAGTTTACTGTTTGTAGTACATATTGTTTACAATTACATACTATAATCCAATATTGTTGTAAACTAAGTTGTCAACTTAATCACTACTTGACAAAGAAATTAGCTAAGTATATATATATATACTTAAGTTATATTGGTATGACCTTTGTGCTTTTGGCTGATGACTCAAATATTAAATAATCCCAAACATTAACCGTAATTATAAAATAAGGCTGCCTGAACGCTCTTATTGAACAGGCAGCTTGACAAATAAAAACACAAGCACAATGAATGTGCAGGAGATAATTATGTGTAAAGAAAAAAAATCTATAGTAGCAATTTTTATGCTAATACCGCTCCTTATATGTGCTACTCTTTATGTAGATGATGATTACACTGCAGGAAATACTGGCAATCATACATGGGGAGTAGATGCTTTTGATAATATACAAGACGCTATTGATGTCTGTAGTGATGGAGACGATATTTTAATTTATGAAGGATTATACTGTGAAAACATCGATATAGAAGGTGATGTATCAATGACTCTGCATAGTGAGATTATAAGTGGAGAATATCTTACAGAAACAACAATTCTGCAAGGTGCGACAGGCGGAGGTGATTTATTTACAATTCACCGTGAATCAACTGCCGAGAAAGAGATATCAATAGCAGGATTATATATTGCACATAGTGTTAATGAAAACGGAAGGGGAATTAATATTACAAGTGAAGAATATAATAGTAATGCATCAGTGTCTATTGAACATTGTATAATTAGTGATAATCATATAAATGACAATATGGATGGTGATGGTGGTGGGATACAGGTGACAGCAGCTACAGGTATTTTCCCAGAAGGCAATATAAGTATCCAAAATTGTACAATATCTGATAATAGCTCTCTTAAAGGAGGTGGTATATCAATTAAAGTTGTAAGAGATAATATTGCGATTACTAATTGTAATTTTTCAGATAATCACGCAATTTTGGATGATACGGTGGGTGGAACGGGAGGAGGTATTCGAATAAATAGCATTCTTCAGAATCAAGCAAGTACTAATTCTGTTCAGATAACAAATTGTGACTTTAATAATAATATTTGTGATGATAATGGAGGTGGAATTTCCTTAGCATCTACCAATAATATAGAAACTTTAGTTGATAATTGTACATTCGATGGATGTGATTCATATAGAGGAGGTGGAATATATCTGTTTAATATGGGACACCAGGAGCTTCTAGATATATGCTTGATAAGTAATTGCATTTTTGAAAATAATAATGCAAATCAAATCGAAAACGCAGGTGGTAATGGGGGTGGAGTTTGTGCTATCTCATCTTATTTAACGGTTATCAACTCCAGTTTTATTGAGAATACTGCTGGTCAATCAGGTGGAGGAATATACTTTGGATCAAAAGATGAAAGCGAAGGTTGTAAAGCATATTGTAATGATTTGTATCTAAATGGTAATATTGCCGGATTACATCCTAACGCTTCAATACCCATAGGAGGAGGACTTGGATGTAGTAATATAAAAAAATTTACTGGTGAGAATTTAGTTGCCATTGATAATGTATGTGAAAACGAAGGCCTCGGTGGAGGAATCGGGGTTTTTGGTGATATTTCTTATCCACCCAATATTACTATTACAAATTCTTTCATTAATGGAAATACAGTCTGGGGTTGTGGCGGGGGTCTATATCTTGGAAGAGATTACCATACAATTATCGAAAATGTTGAGATTAACAATAATCAATGTCTTAGAGATGGCGCTGGTATCTATTCTGAAAGCATCGATCTCTTTGAAATATCTAACTGCCAGATTAATGGAAATACAGGAGGTACTAATAATATGAATCCTCCAAAAGGTGGAGGTGTTTTCCTCGATAATGTCAAATTAGAAATGGATAATTGCGAGATTTTTAATAACTCCAATTCTCTGGGAAGTGGTTTGTACTTTGATAATTATGAAACAACTGGTATAATAAATAACATCAGAAATTCTATTATTTCAGGCAATAACAGAGCGCAAGGCTCTACACAACCTACCGGAGCTATATTTGTTGATACTAATCAGGAAATTAATATCACTAATTGCACCATTACTGATAACGAGGAAAATACAGAAGGAGTCGGCGGGATTGAAGTTGATTACCATATAGCAGACGGAATTACTCTGATAAATTGCATATTATGGGGAAATGCCGGTGATCAATATAATGACTTAATAACTCACATAACATATAGTGATCTGGAAGTGGATAATGTGACAGGAGATGGCAATATTAACCTTGATCCAGTATTTAATAATCCTGCCACAGAAGATTACAGTCTCAGATATGATAGTCCCTGCATAAATACTGGGGACCCGTCTTCTATATATAATGACCCAGATGGTACCCGCTCAGATATGGGTTATAAATACCATGAGCATGATATCTATAACTGGAATTATGATGGTGCCAGAAGAATTTATTTGTGGCGGAGTTTCCCCCGTTTGCCAATTATTGAAACCCGGGCTACTAATGATGGATGCGATTTAGGAGTTGAGTTTGTCCTGGAAAACTGGAACCCTGTACCAGATGGACTGCATGTATGGTATAATAATCAGAACGGTGTAAATGGTGTTTATGATGATGATGATGAATTATGGACTTGGAATCCAACCACTTACATGATGAATAGTAAAAATGGTTATAAAGTGAATCGGGATAATGGGGAAGGATGTGTATTGTTTTCCAGAGGTTTGAAATGCCTGGATAACGTGGAATTGCACACCGAACCCTATCAGGAAACCTGGCTGGGTTACTTTTTAAAAGCTACTCAACTCGTATTAGATGCTTTCCCGCAAGATGTTCTGGAAGATGCAATTGCAATTTATACAATGGAATGGGCGATCAGCAGAACTTCTACTAATGCTCCCTGGTCAGGTTCACCAGAATACTGCAAATTAAACTATATGGACTGCGTAGTGATTAAAACTGTAAACGAAAGCAACAATTTTACCTGGGAGACACCAGTACGGAGTGAAGAACCGGAATACAGACCTGTTGCAGAACACTTCACTTTTAGCGATGATATTGAATACCTGCCGGTTTACGTGGAATTTGTTGAGGATGATCTTCCTCAGGAAGTGGCAATCTTTGTAAATGATGAATGTAGAGGGGCACAGGTGGTGGAAGATACTCTGTGCCAGATTTGTGCTCACATTTTAGAAGAAGAACTTGGTCAGGATATTGAGTTTGCTTTCTGGT
>JAIPGP010000029.1 GCA_021735645.1 Candidatus Cloacimonadota bacterium | reverse complement strand
ACTTCACCATATATTTAAGTAAGATACAGTGAATTAAAATTGTAGTAGCACTTAAATATTATGAAGTGGTTGAAACCACTAGCTCTCTCTTTGCTATCATTAACACCAGATTAAAATCTGGTGTTAATGAGATTGGGAGATACCAATTATGCAGAGATTTATACTGATATAATTGTCTTATACAAAATGATTTAGCTATCTTATTACTCTTATAAAACAGGTGGATGCCAGACTGACAACACTTATGGACGCAGCGTACTAAGAGACGAATTCCAGAGTTCACAATATTCACCGGGTTAACAAAAAAAATCACAGAAAATTCAATAGAGAAGCAGAGAAGTTCTTTTCACATTATAATAATACATCAGTTCTCATATAATATTCTCTTTTTTATCAGTATTCTCTGTTTGATCACCTGTTTCAATTTAGCAGTTTCACCCCTTTTTAAAGCAATAATTACCTAAACATCTGCCACGATATACTTTACCTCTATTTTTCGCCCCTAAATTTCTCCCTGTGCCCTCCCTGTGACCTCCCTGTGGGTTACAACTGTATGATTATCTGTTTATCTCTATTTTAAGCATTATTCCTGTTCTTAGATATTAATATAACGTTATTACAGAATAGTAATGATTTAGGAGATTTCTAGAAAAAACTTGCCTGAAAAAGAGTGAAATATGAGGATTTACTTGGTATTTTCCAATAATAATGAGAATTAAATATGAGTGAAATAAAAGTAGCAGTAATTTTAAGCTGGAAGCAAGGTAGTGGTAACCTAAAGGAAAAAGCTTGACGGGTAAATTACATTAGTAAATCATCACAAATAATGAAGTAAGTTGAAATTATATTCTTGAGGAATAAAATATGACTGATAAATCTGATAAAGTAAATGTATTCCGTGAGGAAAGACTCAGGCTGCAGACTCTTATGCAGGAGAAGGCGGGATTGAGCACGAAACGGTTTCTGAGTCTGGATAGTCAGGTTTATCGGGAAGGTGCTTTGGATACAAAAAGCAAGGAACTTCTGGGACTGGTGGCATCACTGGTGCTCAGGTGCGATGACTGCATCCGCTACCATCTGGATAGATGCCGTCAGGAAGGTGTGAATGATGTAGAACTGGATGATGCTCTGGCTATCGGACTGGTCGTAGGCGGCAGTATTACCATTCCGCATATCAGGCGAGCCTGGGAGTTTTGGGAGAATATTTCTTTAACCACGGAACACACTGTACACTCGAAGGTAAGAGGAAAAGATAATGAATAAGAAAATTGTGATTCTAATTGCAGGTTTATTGTTGATAACTGCCCTGCAGGCGGATTTTAATGGAGCGGCGATGCAGAAGATATTTGAAGATAAAATTCTGAGCTCAGAAGATATTTATCAGCAGCTTAGGATGTTCAATGATTATTCCAGAGTGGCAAAGAAGGGTGAAGTGCTCATGGATAGCCTCGCAGATAGCTCTCCCTGGTTTTATTATCTGCCCTCCGGCTATGACCCGGATAACAGGCATGGCTTGATCATCTGGCTGCATGGGGGAGTGGGACGTGAGGATTATTTTGAGCCTGATGAATATATCTTTCAGCATCCGTTAGTAGATTATGTAGAAGATGCTAATATGCTGCTGCTGATCCCGATGAGCAGGAAAGATTGTATGTGGTGGGAGAAAGCAGGAGAGCAGCATGTCAGAGAAGAACTGCTGCTTATGAAAGAAAGATATAATATTGATGATGACCGTGTGTATATGACTGGCTTTTCCGATGGCGGGTCTGGCTCTTTTCATTTCAGTTACCGCCTGCCGAATGATTATGCCGGCTTTTATCCTCTTAACGGCATGGTGTCTGTAGCTGCCCACGTTACCGGGAAACCCTGTTTTTTGGCCAATATGCAGAATCGGCACCTGCGGGCAGTTAATACTGACGAAGATGGCTTATATCCGGCAGCGAGTACACGTTTGACGATGCAACTGGCTTTGAGTGCCGGTGCTGATATCAGTTATCGCGAATATTGGGGAATTGGTCATGACTGGGCTTATTCTGCTGAAGACATCCCGTTGATCATGACTGATATTGGCAGACGCAGCCGAGATAGTTTCCAGCCTTATATTTACTGGGAATGCCTTAATGACTTAGAATACAACCGCTGTGACTGGCTGGAGATCACAGCTCTGGATACACTGGCAGAAAAAAATCCCTGGCAGCAGGAATATAATGTGAAACTGCCTGAAACCCGCATTGCTTTTGGTTTTTATCATGATAAGGAGTTCAAGGGTGACGGGATATTAGTAGATAGAGTGGTAGAAGGAACTTTGGCCGCTGAAATGGGCTTGCATGATAAAGACATTATTATTGCCATGGATGAAAATACTATCACAAATATTGATGAAATGGGTGAATTGAAGCAGGCAAAGCAGCGGGGAGACGCCGTGAGCCTTTCTGTATATCGGGAAGGTGAAACGCTGCTGCTGGAAGGTGCTTTCCCGGAGATTTCCTATAATGATGCTCTCTTCTATGATCAGCCCTCAGGTGCTGTGAAAGCTAATTATTACGGTAATATCTTTGATCTGCAAACATCACGTGTGCAGGCAGTGGCTATCTATATCAATCCTGAAATGGTGAACCTGAGAATTCCAGTACAGGTGATCATTAACGGTGAAAAAATGTTTGAAGAGATAGTTGATTATGACTGCTATATTATGCAGGAATGTGTACTGCAAAACAAGGATAGAAAAGCTGTCTGGGTGAATAAACTGGAATTTGAAATTAAATAAAGAGTGTTTAACCACGGAACACACGGAACACACTGAAAATGTAAGAGAAGAAGAAAGATTTATTAACAATGAGAAGATTTGCTTGGAGGAGAAATGAGTCTTTTAATGTTTGAGAAAGAGAGTTACAGGATTCGAGGGGCAATTTATCAGGTATATACTGAGATGGGTTGTGGTTTTCTGGAAGCAGTGTATCAAGAATGCCTGCAGAAGGAGTTTGAACTTAGTGATATTCCCTATATTTCAGAATACAAAGTAAGTATGATGTATAAAGGACAGCCACTTAAGCAGGTGTATTATCCTGATTTTATCTGTTTTAATAAGATCATTGTTGAACTGAAAGCCGTGAAAAATTTGGAAGAAATTCATACAGCACAAGTGATTAATTACTTAAAAGCTACAAAGCTAAAATTAGGTTTTTTAGTAAATTTTAATCATTTTCCCAAAGTAGATATCAAGAGAATAGTGTTGTAAGATTCTACCACGGAGCACACTGAACACACGGAAGAATGTAAGAGAAGAAGAAAGATTGAAGGAAAATGAAAAGTTTAATTAAGTTATTAGTATTATGATAAATTTCTTTTTCATAGAAGTTTTATTTCCGTGTGTTCGGTGTGTTCAGTGGTTAATAAAGAAAGTTAAGGAGGAAAAGATGTTTGATTTACAGAAATTACACGATCAGGTTGGTAAGGGTCTAAAGATATCTATGGTATTTGGTGACCCGATCGAAGCGCAAGGTAAAACAATTATACCCGTAAGCAAGGTCGCTGGCGGTTTCGGAGGTGGTGAAGGTAGTGCGCCAGTCTCATGCTGTGGCAATGACACAGATGGCGATAAGGCATTGCCGGATGAAGGTCCTCATGGCACAGGTGGTGGAGGTGGCTTGCATAATGAAGCTATCGGTGTTTTTGAAATTACCCCGGATAATACTCGGTTTATTCCAGTAGTTCAATTTAAGCATGTAATTGTCGTTTTAGGAATGATAATGGGCTTTATCTGGAAACTCAGTCGTAAAAGAAGGAGAAAATAACCAGTGGAGTGAATCCGGAAATATGCTTAACAAAACTTCTATCAACACATAATCGCTGTCTTAATATTGCTGCTTCTGCTAGTGATTATTAAATAATTCAGCAAATTATATTTAGTTGACAGATAAGGAAGGATTAAGGAGAATTTACAGAGAGAAACATTTAAGGAGTTAATATGAAGAAACTACATTTATCAATGCAAAATCGTAAGATAGCTGGAGTCTGCGGAGGTTTGGGTGAATCTACCGGGATTGACAGCGATATAGTGAGAGCAGTGTTTTTAATAAGTATCTTAGCTGGAGGAATGGGCTTTTTGCTTTATCTTATTCTCTGGGTCATATTGCCAGAGATGGATTTTGGAGAAGAGGTCATAAAATCAAGCATATTCACAAATTTAAGACGCAGCAATTCTGAGAAGATAGTCGCCGGAATATGTGGCGGGATAGCCAGATATCTGGACTGGGATGTGAGTGTGATCCGCATACTTTTAATCGTCATCGTATTAACTGGAGGAGTGGGAATCCCGGTGTATATTGTGCTCTGGATACTGATGCCAAAAGAAGAAGAGGCTGAGTGAAGCTGGCTACCTTGTGCTATCTGCGAAAAGGTGGTAAAACCTTGATGCTTTTCCGTAACCGCAAGGTGAATGACACCCATGAGGGCAAATGGAATGGACTGGGCGGCAAACTGGAAGCCGGAGAAACACCGGAGGAATGTTCTATTCGGGAAGTAAAAGAAGAATCCGGCTATACGGTTATGCACCAGAATCTGAAGGGGATGATCACCTTTCCGCTGTTTGATGGCAGGGATGACTGGTATGTGTTTGTATTTGAGATAGACGAGTTTGAAGGGGATATGATAGATTCTGCAGAAGGAGAATTAGCCTGGATTGATAATGATAAACTGCTGCAGCTCAATTTGTGGGCAGGAGACCGGATATTTTTACCATGGCTGGGAGAAGGGAAGTTTTTCTCTGCCAGGTTCACGTATATAGAGCGGGAATTAGAGAGCTGGTCAGTTAATTTTTATTAAAGGAAGGTCATGGACGATAAAGTATTATTTGCCTTAGGCTTAACTGTGTTTGCTGGGCTATCGACCGGCATAGGTAGTGCCCTGGCATTTTTTGCCAGGCGGACAGATACAAAGTTTTTGTCACTGGCATTGGGATTTTCAGCAGGCGTAATGATCTATGTCTCGATGATCGAGATTTTTGTGAAAGCTAAAGATTCATTAACTGCCATTTATGGTTTGCGGACAGGTTACTGGCTGACAGTGCTGGCATTTTTTATGGGGATACTAATGATAGCTTTGATAGATAAACTGATACCATCCTTTGAGAATCCGCATGAGATGCATAAAGTGGAGGAGTTGAATAAGACGCCTGATTTCGGGGAATTAAAGAGGATGGGGCTATTATCTGCTTTAGCAATAGCTATCCATAACTTTCCGGAAGGGTTTGCCACCTTTGCCTCTGCCTTGAGTGATACAAAGCTGGGAATCTCGATAGCAGTGGCTATAGCTATCCATAATATACCGGAAGGAATAGCTGTATCAGTGCCATTATTTTATGCAACCGGCAGCAAAAAGAAAGCGTTTCTCTGGTCTTTTCTTTCTGGATTATCTGAACCTGTTGGAGCATTGGTCGGTTTTTTATTATTATCATCACTGGTCGATCTGGAGAAGTTTTTTGGCATACCTTTTGCGATGGTGGCTGGGATTATGGTGTTTATCTCATTTGATGAATTACTTCCGGCGGCGGAGAAATTTGGACATCATCATTTAACGATCTATGGTTTAGTGGCAGGGATGCTGTTGATGGCTCTCAGTTTACTGATGTTTGTGTGAGTAGCTGATTTTCGGGAATTAAACGGGTAACGATTGAAAAAACCAATAACTGGCTTATTATTAATAATTCTGCTGCTGCTGGCAGCCACAGCTTCTGGCTACAATTATTATTCACCTTTATGGCGGACAGAGATCATTGCGGCAGATCAGCCGGTGGAGCTGGCAGAAAAGCCGGTGATTGAAGGCAGTGTAACAGTAATGTATCAGGGAGAAGCTCTGCAGGACAGCATTGATTATATGATCGATTATCAGAAAGGGATTGTGAAGTTCAAAAATATTTATAAGCAGGTGCAGATAGAATATGCTGTGTTTCCGAGGGAACTGCGGCAGCGTTATTTTAATTATGCCGAGATAGAAATTGCGGGAAGGGACTCTTTGCCGGAATTAAAGAGGCAGAGCAGGAAGGAATATCGACCTCTGGAACTGGTTGTCAAAGGCAATAAAACTGTGAGTATCTCAGTAGCAGATAATGAAGATTTTCAGCTTGATCAGAGCCTGTTTTTGCGGATAAGTGGCAAGCTGAGTGATAACGTGAATATTCAGGCACAGGTGAGTGATAGTGAGTCGCCCATCACTCCAGAAGGCGATTCGCGAGAGATCAGCAGTCTTGATCAGATATTCATCAGGGTATTTGGCAGGCGTTATGAGCTGGGTTTTGGTGATCTGGAGCATCAGTTCCTTAACACAGAGTTTTTGGCATTCACAGCTTATTTTGAGGGTGTGAAAGCGAGGTGGGGAGATAAAAGCCGTATCACTGCCGGGGCAGCGCTATCCAAAGCTCAAAATGCAACGATTGAATTGAGCGGGATAGACGGCAGACAGGGACCTTACTGGCTCAGTAATGATTATGGCGGGGAAGCTTTAATAGTTGCCGGCTCGGAAACAGTGTATCTGGATGGGTCAGAGCAGCAGCGGGGTGATGATTATACAATCGATTATGCTGAGGGGAGTATAACATTTACTGAGGAACATTTCATTAGTTCCAGTGACCGGATTTATGTGGAATATCAATACAGCGATGAGACATATCGGCAGCAGGTATATCTGCAGGACAGTGAGTGGGAAATCAGTGATAATTTTGTGCTGGGCAGTGCGGTTTATTACCGTGAGGATGATGCAGATAATCCTTTGAAGCTGGAATTTAATGACAGCGATCTGGATAGTCTGCAGCAGGCAGGGGATGAGAGCGTATTTGGCAGCGGGATATATGAAACTGATGCCGGACTGGGTGCTTATATTAAAAGCATCGAGGGTTATTACCAGTATGTGGGGCTGGACTCCACAGGGACATATAATCTGAGTTTTTATCCGCAGAGTGGGGGAGATTATATATTAGCAGATAATGGTAATTATTACATCTTTGTCGGCAGCGGGAATGGTGATTTTGCTCTGGGTGTGGAGCTGGAAGCACCTGAGTCGCAGGGGAATTACACTCTTTGGAGTAAATGGACGTTGGGTGAACTGGAGCTGCGGGGCGAAGGTATGCTGAGCAGTGATGACCGAAATACGCTATCTAAATTGGATGATGCAGATAATCTGGGCTGGGCAGGTAGTGCAGGTATAAAATATGAGAAACAGGAAGGGCTTATTAAACCGCATATCAAGCTCAAATGGCGGGGTAAAACAGCCGAATTATTCAGTTTTGTTCCACTTGATGAAGCAGAATATTTATATGAGACAGATGCTTTGCCGGATACGCTGGGACGGCAGGAATATAGTCTCACTGGCGGGGCTGATGTGCAGGGAGTGTTTTTCCCGCAATTCGTGCTGAGGAAAGTAACGGCAGGCAGTGAATACAGCAGCAGATATTTAGCCGGAAGTGGCAGGACAAAGCAGTCTGGCTACTTGCCGGAGAGCAATTATAGATATCTCACCTGGTCGAATAAAACAGCAGCAGGCAGGATTGAATTCAGCAGCCATAGCGGGATGCTGGCATATACAGCAGGAAAATTCAAGCTTGGATATGAAATGGTTCGCGAAATAAAAGATGCCGTCTTGGAAGAATATAACAAAACCAAAGACCTGGGCTATCTGGAGCTGGCGACAGAGGGTGGCAGCAGCAGGATCTACTGGGAGCAGGTAGCTATCGACAGTGTGGAGAGTCCAATACGTAAGATAAGCACAACTACCGGAATCCGCAGCAGATATAAAACCGGCAGACAGCAATTGGAAATAGAGCTGGCACATCGAGAAGTGCAGGATAGTGTGAAAGTAGGCTATGATCTGGCAAAGCTGACTTATAATGGCAGTCTGGGTAAAATGATCAGTCTGGGGGCAAAATATCGTATCAGGAATCTGGAATTCTACCCGAGGGTCAGGGAGCTGGTATATATTGGAAATGAAGAGGGTAATTACAATGAAGATGGAGAAGAGGATGAAAATGGAGATTATAACTGGCAGGTGGTTTCAATAGATTATGCTCATCCGCAAAAGTCAATTGAACTTACTTCTTCGGCATTGGTAAATATTAAGCCGGCAAAGCCTTTATCAGAATTCTGGCAGAGGATGAGACTGGAACTGGATGGTGCAGTGAATGAGCAATCGACTACAGATAATATCCATCAGCTTTATCTGCTGAACAGCTCGGAATTGCAGCAGAAAGATACTACGGTGTATGGCAGGCAGTCTCTGAAAGGACGCTGGTGGTATGATATACTAAAGAATAAGCTGACGCTGCGTTTGATGAAGGAAGATGAGACGCGGCTTGATAACCGGTATCAGGATTCTGAAAGCGTGAATATTAGCAGTGAAGAAGCCTATCTTCGCTGGAAGTATAATAAACAGCAGAGCTATGAATTCTTTATTGAACACAGGCAGGAAACAGACACGCGTTATGACAGTGAGCTGGAAAATTATGAACTTGCCTGTGAAAGCAGATCAAATCTGCGTAGCCAGGTAAATTACTCTCTGCGTCTGGAATATGGTTGGGAAGATGGCAGCGATAGCAGTCAGGAAATCAATTATAAGCTCAGTAAGTGGGAGGTAGTGCAGACCTTGAACTGGTTTCCCAGGAGAACAAGCAGGATGTTTGTCAGATTCAAATATCGGTATAATGAGCGGGAGGGAGAAGAATCTGCTGCCTGGCAGGAAGAAAAGCGAGCTGGAGAAGTAATGATCTGGAACGCTTCTTATGATTATAAATTAAATAATTACATGAAACTATCGATTGAATATAAGGGAGACAAGTATCCCCGGGAAGAGAGCAGTCATGAATTCAGGATGGAAGTGGCAGCCGAATTTTAGATTCTCATAAAAAAAATACTATACAAAATATCTGCAATCGATGTGGTGGGATTAATAAGGAAAGGAAGAAAATATGGATAGTATAAGACAGGCACTGGTTAGGGCAGTTCAATTAGCAGAAAAGCTTATGAAATCTGACGAGACTGGCAAGTTTATTGCAGAACTGAGCAGTTTGATAGCTGACAGATTTCATAATGATGGTAAGGTGCTGATCTGTGGAAACGGCGGCAGTGCAGCAGATGCTATGCACTTTGCTGAAGAATTCACTGGCAGGTATCGCAATGATAGAAAGGCATTACCTGTACTGGCACTGGCAGACCCTACTCATATTACCTGCGTAGGTAATGATTATGGTTTTAGCCAGATCTTTGCCAGGGGTGTGGAAGCGTGGGGCAGAGCAGGAGATATACTGATTATCTTATCAACCAGCGGTAATTCTGAGAATGTAATACAAGCTTTGAAAACAGCTGAGCAGCTAAAACTGAAAACAGTGACTCTGCTGGGCAAAGATGGTGGAGTATTGAAGGATATGGCAAACTTGCAGATAATCGTACCCGGCGATACCACAGACCGGATACAGGAATTGCACATGCTGATTCTGCATATAGTGATCGAGCAGGTGGAACGGCTGATGTTTCCCGAGAACTATCAGGAAAGCTTATGAGACTGGTGCTGCAGCGTGTGCAATCTGCCCAGGTGGAAGTGTCAGGTGAGGTGATTGGCAGGATTGGCAGAGGTCTGCTTGTGCTGGTGGGAATTGGCAAGGCGGATGACAGCTCAGCAATCAACTGGCTGGCTAATAAAACAGTAGAGTTGCGGATATTTGAGGATGAAAATCAGAAGATGAATCTGGGTTTACGTGATATTAAGGGAGAAATACTGCTTGTATCTCAATTCACGCTTTATGCAGATTGCCATAAGGGCAGGCGTCCCGGTTTTGATCAGGCAGCGGACCCCGAAATTGCCGAAAGACAGTTTGAAGAATTCGTGAAAGCAATAGATAGCCTTGGCTTCAAGGCTCAAACAGGAAAATTTGGAGCAGATATGAAAGTGAGTCTGATCAATGATGGCCCTGTGACCATAATACTGGAAAAATGATTAAGAACATAATTTTTGATCTGGGAAATGTACTGATAAATTACGATTTTGAGATTTTCTTTGAGAAACTGGGATATCAGCGGTATGAGCGGACCTTACAGGAAGCTCATAAAGAGATTTTTGACTTTGAATGCGGTAAGATGAGTATTACTGATTTTATCAGTGCTTTGCAGAAGGTATATACTTCTGATCTGGATACTGAGCAATTCACTGAAGCCTGGTGTGATGTGTTTTGGGCAAATGATGAGTTACTGGATATCGTACCTGATTTGCAGAAAAACTATCGATTGATGATTCTCTCAAATAATGACGAACTTCATTTCCCCTATATCTGGGAAAGATATCGGAGTTTGCATATTTTTTCACAGAAAGACATTATGATCACCAGTAGATTAGGGTATATTAAGCCGGATATAAGAGTATATCAGGAAGCAATGCTTCAGCATGATTTTAGCTGGTATGAATCACTGTTTATTGATGATGTGAAGGTTAATACAGATATAGCTGCCAGCTTAGGAGCAGCTATTATCTGGCATCAGGATAATGCTGCCACGCTTGCTAAACTGAATAAATACCTCAATCCTGTTGTAAATTAACTTCTTCCAGTTCGATTTCTTCCTCAGTTCGAGGTAGAGTAATAAATATACTTGTGCCTTTATCGACTTCACTTTCTGCCCAGGTAGTGCCGCCATGTTTGGTGATGATGCGTTTCACTATGGATAATCCTACACCATACCCTTCATAATCTTCACTGGAGTGCATACGCTGGAAGACGCCAAACAGTTTTCTGGCATATTTCATATCAAAACCAACCCCGTTATCCTGTACACAAATCCGATGTTCGCCGGCTTCCAGGCTATACCCGACCCGGATAACTGCTTTTGGGCATTTAACAGTGAATTTGACAGCATTGGAGATCAGGTTAGTAAGAACTATGTTCATCAGGTTTATATCTGCATAAATCAGGGGAAACTCATCTGTTTCGAGTATAATATCCCGCTCAGGAATACTGGCAGTTAGAGTGGCAAAAATCTTTTTGGCAAGAACCGGGATATCAATAGCAACAGGAATGATGACCTGTTTACCCAGACGTGAGAATTCCAGCAGGTCACTGATCAACTGACTCATCATCGCAGAATTCTCCTTGATCAGGTCCAGATATTCCTTACCATGATCATCCAGAACATCCTGATAGTCGTCCTGGAGAATTTTAGTAAAACCGCTGATGCCCCTTAAAGGAGCACGGAGATCATGCGAAATGGAATAAGAAAATGATTCCAGTTCCTTATTTACAGATTCTAATTGTTTGTTGACTGTTTTCAGTTTTTGACTGGCAGCATTCATATCATCCATCAGATACATCAGGGCATCCTGTGAAGATTCCAAACTGTCTGTCCGTTCACGGACAGATTTCTCCAGATTAAGCCTGTAATTATTCAGTTCAAGTTCATTTTCTTTCCGCAATGTGATGTCAAAGATCGGTCCCATTACAATTAATGGCTGATTAGTGGGGCTGTATTCAGAAATTTTACCCCAGGCATGCAGCCATTTCCAGGAGCCGCTATAAGAAGGCAACCGGAATTCAATGTTTGTATTTTCTGTCTGCTTCAACAGCAGCTTATCTATTTCCAGTTTAAATTTAGTTCTATCTTTCTGATGAATGATATCAAGATCAAAATGCCCTACTTTCTGTTCAGCCGGGTATTCCAGGATATCATGACAGACATCTGTGAGCAGCAGTTTCATACTAACCAGATCAAGGCTCCAGACAGAGGCATCACTGGCATCAAACGCCAGTCGAAGCTGTTCTTCGCTTTCTTGTAATTCCCGCTGTGAGAGCTTTAGTTCTTTGATCTTATGCCGTAATTCCTGATTAGTGCTGTCCAGTTCTGCAGTCCTTCTACTCACTTCCTTTTCAAGCTCACTATTAACTCTTTGAACATTTTCCCGCTCCAGATCCAAAAGCAGCCTGGCATAGAAATCACTTCGCGTATAATACTCGATGAAATAGCTGCCAACGATCAAAGCCAGATTGGCAGAAACCAGAAAGAAACCATTCGCAAAACTTACCTGCGGTGGCAGGTCTAAATAAAAATAATCAATGGCAAAATAAAGCAGCAATTGCAGGCAACCGCTATAAGTAGCATAAATATAGCGAAGTTTGATCAGAAAGTATCCATAGATCAATACGAGTATCAAGCCGACGTAATAATCTTGGGCAACGAGGTCTGATCCTGCCAGCAGCATGACAATGATACCGCAGCCGGAAAGAAATATTGCTAAAAATATTAATATCTGCCAGTACTTTTTGAACCACTTACAGAAACTTAGTAGAAATGTGATCAGAATGATGGGGCAGATATATAAAAAGCGGATCTTGAGAAGGGTAGTAAGAACTTCGGGAGCAACTTTTCTATCCAGCAGTGCAAAAGCTGAATACATCAGAATTCCAATAATAAAAGATACACGTATGAAAAGCCTGGAAGATTTAAAATGCTCGTCAGAGAATTGACGTTCAAGTAAGGGAGGAAAAGATAGTGTGATGGGGTTAACGTGCATTCTGATAGAACCTTCCCAGAATTTACGTGAAACACCCTGCCGCAGTATGCTCATTTATTTCCTATTCCCTTTCTTCATAATAAATCCATAAAGCGAAAATTATAAACTGAATAAAAACTGCAACCTTTTTATATTTCTTAATAATGTTATACAGCGACCTGCTTATCTTTTTTGACTCCATTTAAGAGTACGCTGTGAGTCTGCAGCTACTTTCAGATGGATTTCCAGGGAATTAACGTCGAGTTTTTCATACTCAAAATCAGCTGAATATATCTGAGGCAACTGCCTGTCCAACTGATGACGCACCAGAATATCAGCTTCTTCTGTGCTGTTATTTGTGATAGTGATCTGATAATCGCTGCTTTCTACACGTCTGCGGTTATCCGAATATTGCACATTCATGGTTTTAGTTTCTGCACTCAGGTCAAAGGCATCTCCTAATACCAGGATAACTTTTTTTCCAACTGGCGAATTTTCCAGGCGGCTATCACCAATAAATTGCAATTGACCATCATTTTTATCCGGTGTGTACATTTTCACTATGCCCTGTGGCAGTGGTTTACCAAAACCAGTCTTAGTAGAATTCTGGAACGCAATGGTTTTCTGCAATTTAGTTTCATAGCCATTGCTGTTGAAAAAGAAATATTTTTCTGCGTCAATTGTGGCAGAAGGATATAACTGAAACTGGCGGCTGCTATTATCCGGGAGATTGATTTTCCTGCCAAGTGTATAGAGATGAAAGGAAGATATGGGCGAGTGAGATACACCAAAGCCGGCAGGAGCCATGCTTTCATCCATTGCCAGGCTCTTGTAACCTCTGTCTGAAATTTCCTGGTTAAGCTCCTGAACGTCACCTGCTATCAGTTTCACCTGGCTATCTAAAAAATCTTTACCGCAATTATTGGTCAACTCTACCTGGCTGTTCATCACTAATTCATTTGTTTCGTCATTCCATATCGTCTGATAGATAGCTTTCCAGCCAATGCCACCAGTGAGATACGAGAAATTCAGCTCAATATCCTGAGTTTTCGGGGAATCCAGAAGCCAGGAAATACTGGGAGTAAAGTCATTTTGATCATTAAAGATGCCAGGGAACTGGAAATCGATTATCCTTTGCTCCTTGATGAGATGGAATTGATTATTCTCACTCTGATTAATACCCAGATATCCGTCATTAAAGAATTTTAAAGTTCCTTGAATTGGCTCGCTATCAGCAAGTTTTACTATGTTCTGCCGGTTAATGGTATATTCAAAGATATTAGTAATACGCGAAAAGTTCGGTTTGAAATCCTGGCTGATTATCTGAATACCATAACTGTCATCAGTCAGGAGCAGAGAATTTACCCTGATCTGGTTAGATAGATTCAGCAGCTCGATAGTATTTTCACCTTTCGTGAGTCGGGCAGATTGTGAAGAATGCACCAGAGCATAAGCCTGTCCATTCGTCTGATATACTGTGAGGTCATCTGCCTGGGCAAACATAGCCAGCAGCAGCATAATTATCATAAAATATCTCATTCGTCTTCCTCCCTGGAAGAAAGTTTTTGCTTGATAGAGCGGATTATCATATCAATTGCCACAGAATTATGAGCACCGATAGGAATAATAATGTCTGCGAAGCGTTTACTGGGTTCCACAAATTCCAGGTGCATGGGACGAACTGTATTCCTGTACTGGCTGAGAATACTGACAAGGCTGCGTTCGCGTTCTTTGAGGTCACGTTCCACACGTCTTAAAATGCGCAGGTCAGCATCAGTATCTACGAAAATCTTTATGTCCAGTAGTTCTCGCAGTTCTTTGTTTTCAAAAATGAGAATCCCTTCTAGGATGATCACTTTTGCAGGTTTGATCTCATTAGTGGTTTCGGAGCGGAGATGCGTGATATAATCAAATTCGGGCATTTGGACAGCTTCATTATTTTTGAGTTTGCCCAGGTGCTCAATCAAAAGCTCAGTATCAAAAGCATGCGGATGATCAAAATTGAGCAGGGCTCGCTCTTCCTGGGTCTTTTCGGGATATGAGTGATAATAATTATCTTGTTTGATAATAGTAATGTCACCCTTTATAGCTTTGGCAATCTGCCTGGCAATACTTGTTTTTCCCGAAGCTGTTCCTCCAGCAATTCCTATGACAAATGGCTTCATAATCACCTCTATTATCTTCTTCTGAAAAAAGCTAACTGCAAGCCGGCATTTAAATGAATCACCTGACTGTAGAAAGCTGTGTTGTTTTCTATGTATTTTCTATAGGGTGCAGTAGTTTCCGGATGTGAGCAGATGTTATCTGCGATAACTACAGCGCCAGGAGTTAATTTGGCTTCCAGCAGAGCGAGATATTCGCGATAGCCGGGCTTACCGGCATCAATGAATAAAAAATCAATTCCGGCAGCAAAATCAGCTAAGATGTCTTCTGCCTTAGCGTTATATTGCCGGATATTCTCCATGTTTTTCAAGTTAGCCTTTGCCAGATTAAAGCGCTGGTCATCTACTTCAATAGTGTGGACTGTACCACCGGTGCGCTCAGCAGCAGCAGCCAGCCAGAAAGTTGAATAGCCATTGGAGGTGCCTATTTCCACGATGTATTTTGCCTGGCGTATCAAAACCAGCATAAACAGCAGATGGGCACTTTCTTCTTCAATGTTCCAGAGTCGATGGATACTTGCTTTTTGTTCAGCAAACCGTGCCAGGATTTCTTTGTTTTGCTGCTTTATTTTTTCCATGAATAACTCCCAAAAGTTCCCCGCAGACCAAAATAGATATAGTAAGGGATATATAGAATTTCTGCCAGGAGGAAAGCCTGTAATTGCCTGATCTGCCCGATTTTCAGTAAAAACAGCCAGAGGAGCATAAACTCAGCAGCAATTTTAATCAGGTTAATAAATATAAAATCATGGAGTGGAACTGACCCAGTAATCGTGAGTATTAGAACACCTATCAAGCTAAAATAATAAACCATAATAAAGAGCGTTAGCAGTTTTATCTGTAATGGATACAGATTCCATTTGGAAGCTCTGCGGGTTTCCAGATTTATCTGGTCGCTAAGGTTTTGCTTGTCTCGGCTGGGCACTGCTGCCTGAGCAGCAAAGATGAAATTCCGTTTCCGCAACACTGGTGACATTTTTTGCAGAAGCAGATCATCATCACCGGAGCGTTGATCTCCCAGCCCAGAAAAACCAGCGATAAGTTCAAATTTACTCTTGCGATAAACCTGGTTTCGAGCTACAGAAGTGATATCCCAGCCTAAGCCAAAGCTGCCAGCTATCACAGCAAAAATTGAGCTGCGTTCCAGATTTTTCAATAATCCGGAAATTCCCTTTAAACCAATCAGGGGGGAATAACCGCAAAGAAAATCTGTCTCATCAGTCATCAGGGCATTTATTTCTGCAAGCCATTTCCTGCCCGGCAGGCAATCTGCATCGGTAAAAGCCAGTATTTCATATTTTGCTTTGCTGATCGCCAGTTTCAAAGCCCCTTTTTTGGCAATAAAATCAGGATTCTCTATTTTTATTGAGTCATAACTCAACCATGGATATTGAGCAGCTTTCTGAGCCAGCAGCTGCAAAGAATAATCTTCCGATCTGTCATCTATGATGATAACTTCAAACAATTTAGCAGGATAGTCCTGAATTGCCAGGGCTTCTATCAGGGAATCCAGGTTTTTTTCTTCATTACGGGCTGCGATGATTACGGAGACTGGTTTCAGCCTTTCGTCACGTTTACGCGAAAGTAATAGTATGCCGATAAAAAAGGCAAGCAGGATCACGGCATAGATTCCTGAAAATAAGAAGCAAAGTATAACTATTAGATCAATACTCATTATTTATCATTGTAGTTATCTGCATATTAGGATCAATTTTCTTGAGGTTTTTTGCCAGTTCAGGGCTTTTCAATTCAATATCATAAACACTGGGATTTTTAAGTGTTTTCACTCTTTCTGCCACTTTGAGAATAAAATTGAAGCGGATAGGATGACCAAAATAGGCTCTGAATTTCTCTTCCAGCCATTCCTGGTTTTTCGTCATAATGGAGAAAGTTATGTTTTTATCTATTTCCATACTGATTACATTATTATGAAAACCGGTCAGTTTATCGCTTTCCAGTTCTTTGCCGATAACCATTTTCTCACGCATGATGGTTTTTGCCAGGGGGGGGAGATATTTTTTTAGCTTCTCAAGGTCCAGGTCATTAAACAGCTCTTTCGCTTTCTGACTTTGTTCTTCCGATTTCTGCTTTTCTTCCTGAACTTTTTTATGCAGTTCTGCTTCCTGCTGTTGCTGATACTGCCTTGCCTCTTCTAAGGGAGAAAGTTTTTTTACCGGTTTTCGGGCTGGTGGATTTGCCTGATTTCCGCCATTGAGCTGACTTGCGTCTATCTTGCCGATAATTTCTTCCAGGGAACGCATCTCAGCTATGTGTGAAAGCTTGATAAATGCCATTTCTGTCAATAAAACCGGATTATTGCTGCTCTTGATGTCAACTTTCGTGCGGATAAGCATACTCACCAGATAGATTAGCTCCTTCTCATTAAATAAACCGGCAAGTGCTTTCATCTGCTCCAGTTCCCGCGGAGCAGCTTCCGAAGGAATGATGCCTATTTTCAACAAAGTTAAATTACGCACATACTCCATTAATCCACCCAGAAACTCCTGCAGGTCTGTACCTTTTTCCAGCACTTCATGCAGCGAACTGATGATCACAGAAGTTTCACGCTCATGAATGGAGCGTAAAATCGTTTCGTAAACTTCCACTGCAACTGTGCCAAATATCTCCAGAATATCTTCCAGACTGATTTCATTACTGCCATACGCCAGCACCTGGTCGAGCAGCGACTGCGAATCCCTCATACTTCCATCAGCCATTTTAGCAAGCTGAAATAGTGAATCTTCGCTGATAATAATGTTTTCTTTCAGGCAGATATCCTGCATACGGGCTACTATCTTTTTGATCGGTATCCGCTTGAAATCAAAACGCTGACACCGTGAAATGATCGTAGGCAGCACCTTATGAGGTTCTGTGGTCGCAAATATGAATATCACTTTATCCGGCGGCTCTTCCAGTGTTTTCAATAAAGCATTGAAAGCATTCTTGGAAAGCATGTGTACTTCATCAATGATATATATCTTATAACGCGAATTGCTGGTAGAATACATCAGCTCCTTCTGCAGGTCGCGGATATCTTCTACTCCAGTATTGGAAGCCCCATCTATCTCGATCACATCCTGTGAACTGCCTTGCGTGATTTCCAGGCAGTTGGTGCATTTATTACAGGGACGGTCAGACAGATTCTCTTCCAGGCAGTTCAGACTTTTGGCAAATATCCTCGCCATCGAAGTTTTTCCTACTCCCCGTGGTCCGCAGAAAAGATAGGCATGAGCGATCCTTTCCATCTCTATACTGTTCTTCAATATCTGGGTTATCTGATCCTGGGCATACACCTCTTCAAAGGTCTGCGGTCTGTATTTCCTCGCTAAAACTAAATAAGACATTAAAAACCTCTTGCTTTTTTATCCAATTCAATACAAAAAGGTATCCAGATGAATATTGTCAATCAAATTGATGATAACAGGAGAAAGAATGCAGAGAATTGAGATAAATGAAGCACTGAAAAAGGTGAAGCATCCCCAGAAAGTGGTCGTTGCTTTTGTCCAGGTTGATAAAGACAGATATAATCCCATCACCCTGGAATGGTTTATGAAAACTTCTATTGATCCCGTCATGTTTGCCATCTCGATCGGGCATACCAGATTCTCGCATAAATGCCTGCAGGAAAACAGAGTATTCAATCTATGTTTTCCCACCTTAGCTCAGGTTGAATTTGTCCGTATTTCCGGCACAAAGTCTGGCTCAGAAATAGATAAAATGCACTTCATAGAAGGTAAGTGGTTCAAAGGTAGATATGCCGGACTGCCCATCCTTAAAGATGCTGCTGCTAATCTGGAATGCGAAGTTATCACTCAGGTGCAATCCGGAGACCACACTATTTTTGTAGGGAAAGTCAAATACGCCTGGCTGGGAGATGCCCCACCACTCACAGTAGCAGAACTATTCTAAATTCCCCTATAAGTCCTATAAGTCCTATAAGTCCTATAAGTCCTATAAGTCCTATAAGACCTATATATATTGCCACTTAACCTTTGTGAGATTGTGCTTTGTTGTTGCTCTTCAATTACTCCCAGGAATTATCTTGACCTGAAAAGGGGTTATAATCAAATTATGCCAAAAATATTTTGGAGGAAGCAATGTCTAAGAAAGTACTGGTAGCAACAGAAAAGCCCTTTGCCTCAGAGGCAGTGGGAAAGATTAAAGACTTTTGCGTGAAGGCAGGTTATGAATGTATCATGCTGGAGAAGTATGCGGATCATGCAGATCTGGTGGCAGCAGTGAAAACCGTGGATGCTCTGATCGTACGATCTGATAAAGTAACGGCAGATGTGATCGAAAATGCTGATAATCTGAAGATAGTAGTACGGGCAGGAGCAGGATTTGATAATCTTGATCTGGCAGCAGCAAGTGCTAAGGGGGTCGTCTGCATGAACACACCTGGTCAGAATTCCAATGCTGTTGCTGAGCTGGCAATAGGTATGATGGTTTATCTGGCACGTAATCAATTTCAACCGAAAGCGGGAACTGAATTGATGGGTAAGAAGGTGGGAATTCATGCTTATGGCAATGTGGGCAGGCATGTAGCACGTATCGCCAGGGGATTTAATATGGAAGTATTTGCCTTTGACCCATATGTGACAGATGATGCTCTCATTTCTGAAGGGATCACCCCCGTGCATTCCGCTGATGAACTGTATTCCTCATGTGATTATATATCACTTCATTTACCAAAAACAGAAAAGACACTGAAATTTGTAAACCGCGATTTACTGCGGAAGATGCCAAAAGGTGCAGCTCTGATCAATACTGCCCGTAAGGAAGTAGTCTGCCAGGAAGGGCTCAAGCTTGTATTAGGTGAAAGAGCAGATCTGAAGTATGCTTCGGATATTGCGCCTGATAATGCTGCTGAGCTGATAGAGCTTTTTCCCGCTCAGGTATTTTTCACTCCTAAAAAGATGGGTGCTCAGACGCAGGAAGCAAACCTAAATGCCGGAGTTGCAGCTATATCACAAATAGTAAAATATCTGGAAGAAGGTGATAACACTTTTCAGGTCAATAAATAATTAATTATTCGCACATTTTTGCTTGACAGCATATAGTGCGAATAATTAAAAGACATTCATTGTTAATTAGTGATCCTGAATAGCTCAGCGGTAGAGCGGGTGGCTGTTAACCACTAGGTCGGGGGTTCAAATCCCTCTTCAGGAGCCATATTAAAGGTCGTCATCCGACGACCTTTTTTCTTTTACTTGACATATTGTTCGCTCTAGTAAAATATCTATTCGGTTGTTTAACTAAATCTTATGTAAAGGTGTAATTATGGATATTGATCTGGTTAACTTTGTGGGTTATTTCATCCTCTATCTCTTTTTAGGGTTTGTATTCTTTTATTTCACTCTTTTTAAGAAAAAAGGGTCGAATACCATTGGAACAATCTGTCTTATCCTGGTATTTGTGAGTCTGGCGATTGGTTATATGTCAGCAATTTACAAGGGAATATTAAATATGTTTCTTCTGGTGCTGGCATTCTGGTTTGCCTATATCATCATGAAAATGCATCGGGATGACAAGCTGGAGCAAGAGCGGCTAAGGCAATCTCAGCAAAGGCATTATCAGCAGAAACTCACTAAAAAGCAGATAAACAAAAAAACAGAATAAGCCTAAGCTTATTCTGTTTTTATCAGACAATTAGTTTATAAACCAGCTTTGCGGATCAGTTCTTCAATCCGGTTAGTTTTTTCCCAGGTGAAATCAGGTAATTCTCTACCGAAATGTCCATAAGCTGCCGTCTGCTTGAAGATAGGTCTTCTGAGCTGCAAATATTCTATGATGCTTTTTGGTCTCAGGTCAAAGGTCTTATCCACGATCTTTGCCAGGAGCAGATCATCAATTTTGCCGGTACCAAAAGTGTTTATCAGTAAAGAAACCGGCTGGGCAACTCCAATCGCGTAAGCAACTTCTATTTCACACTCAGTGGCAAGTCCCGCAGCTACAATGTTTTTGGCTATGTGACGAGCCATATAAGAGGCACTTCGATCTACTTTTGTAGCGTCTTTACCGGAAAATGCCCCACCACCATGACTGCCCTTGCCACCATAAGTGTCCACGATTATCTTGCGACCTGTAAGCCCGGTATCTGCCTGGGGACCTCCGATTTCAAATCTGCCGGTAGGATTAGTAAATATGCGAGTATTTTCGGTCAGATATTTAGCTGGTATGATCGGCTTGATCACGTTTTCAATCAAATCTGCCCGTAATTTCTTTTGATCCGTATCTGGCTGGTGCTGAGTGGAAACCACTATTGCATCACAAGCATAGGGCTTATTATCGCGGTATTCTATAGTAACCTGGGTTTTACCGTCAGGTCTCAAATAATCAATAATATTTTCTTTGCGGACGAATGCCAGACGTTCTGCAAGCTGATGTGCAAAAGAGATAGGCATAGGCATCAGGGTCTTAGTTTCATTGCAGGCATAGCCAAACATCATGCCCTGGTCTCCAGCTCCCTGTTCATGACCAAAGCTTTCATCCACTCCCATTTTGATGTCTTCCGACTGAGGATCGATACTGGTGATGATTCCACAGGATTTATAGGCAATGCCGGAATCAGCATCAAAATAGCCAATTCCTTTCAAAGTATCTCTCACGATACTGGGGATTTCCACATAACAATTTGTAGTGATCTCTCCGGCAACAAGTACAAGTCCAGTGGTTAAAAATGTTTCACAGGCAACGCGGCTAAGTGGGTCTCCTTGAATAATAACATCCAGAATAGCATCAGAAATCTGATCAGCGACTTTATCGGGATGCCCTTCAGTAACAGATTCTGAGGTAAATAATTGTTTAAAGCTCATAAATATCCTCTTTATATTTTATTTGTTTAATGATTGCGGTATAAATGGCAATAGCATTTACGAGATAATGTAGAGAGATGATCTGGTTAAGCAGGTCATCTCCATCAGCAAATATAATTTCGGTTTCAGCAGGTCGGGCTGGTAACTTTCCGGCAGATGACATTCTTTCCAGATAAATCTGTTTATCATCCCCAGGTATGATTGCAGCCCAGGTTTGCATTTTGTTCTGCCAGTAATGGCAGAGCACAGTTAATTCCGGCAGAGAGGAGCTAAAACGGCAGAATTTCAGTTGAGAAAGTTTTACTGCCCATGATTTGGCAAAGTTATTTTTAAGTGGATGTCTCCAGGCAACAACTCCCGCTTTCTGCATACCTGAGGCAATTATTTTATATATAATACTGCTGTGATCATATCCGAATAAATCATCCAGATAACGGCTGATAAATCCCAGGAAGATTCCCAACCCTTCATTGGCAGGAATAGGCTGAAAATCAAAAAAACTTGCATTCAGGAATGACTGTCCCCTTTTTCCGTTAGATAAATAGATAACACCCGGGGCATCAGGTATTTTCAGCAATTGCTGCCTGAAATCAGGGATAAACAGCAAACCGCATTCACTCTGCCATTCTTCCGGCAGTTCAGTGAGAGCAGAAATCTCCAGTTTATCCTGAAAGATAATACTAAGCAGTTGAATAAGCAGGTCGTTTTCACCAGCAGCCTGCCAGATGGAGATGTGTTGAGGATTAGGCAAAGCAGACAATACATTAGTATTGATTCTATATGCTTGAAGAACCTGCTCGGGGAAATGGATAGCTTGATGATAGGAGTCTTCCCAGCCCAGCAGCTTCATCAGATCATCTTTATCTAAATAATCGTCATATTTATACACAATGAGTTCCTCTTATTTTAACAAAGAAACTGCATATTTTTCACACTCTTTCATATCAAGCTGGAGAATGGTTTTTTTGATCTCACCATAATTAGCCGGAGAAGTGGACAATTCATCTACTCCTAAACCCAGAAGCAGGCTGGTATATTTTTCCTGAGACGCCATTTCACCGCAGACAGCTACCGGGATGCCGACTTCATGAGCCGAACTGCAAACTTTGCTGATCAAATATAAGACAGCAGGGTCAATATCGTTATAATAATCTGCCACCAGATCATTGTTGCGGTCAACTGCCAGGGTGTATTGCACCAGATCATTAGTGCCAATGCTCAAAAAATCACACTGGGCAGAAATTTCTTTTGCTCTTAGGGCTGCGGAAGGTATTTCTATCATTGTGCCTACAGCGACATTGCTTTTAAATTTCTTCCCCTCTGCTTTCAGTTCCTGTTCACACTCTCTAATAATTTCCTTTGCTTTCAGAATTTCTGCTACATTTGACACCATCGGGAACATGATCTTGATATTTCCATGTACAGCTGCCCGTAAAAGGGCTTTTAACTGGTCTTTAAAAAGATCTAAATATTTGAGGGAAAGACGTATACCTCGTAATCCCAGATTGGGATTCATCTCTTTTTCAATTAAACTTGCAGCTATCTTATCACCACCCAGATCAATGGTTCTAATCACTACCGGTTTGGGGAAAAGTTTCTCTGCTAATTTACTATATATAGCATATTGCTCTTCTTCGTCCGGCAGCTCAAGCCTGTCCAGAAAGAGAAATTCTGTGCGAAACAAACCAATTCCATCGATATCGAGTTTGTCCAGAGCGGTTATTTCCTCAGGGATTTCTATATTGCAGTACAACGGGACGCGTTTTCCATCTTTGGTAGCAGAGTCTGTACCTGCCAATAAAGCTAATTCCTGCTTATCTGCCTGGAATTCTGCCAGTGCCTGCTGATACTTCTCTTTAATTGAAGCAGTAGGGGAGACGATTACATCTCCTGAAAAACCATCAACAATAATTTCAAATGAACAGATTTCAT
Source organism: Candidatus Cloacimonadota bacterium (assembly GCA_021735645.1). Taxonomy (GTDB): domain Bacteria; phylum Cloacimonadota; class Cloacimonadia; order Cloacimonadales; family TCS61; genus Stygibacter. Next base: position 15,477 of record JAIPGP010000029.1, on the reverse strand, counting down.
GGTCCGAAACGGGTAAGCCAATCACAAAGGGCAGCAGTAGTGATCTGGCAAGGATTGCAGAATGTGATTTGCGACTGCCGTGAATAGAAACTAATCCGGCTGTCTGCTGCTTAAATGCTTCCAACACCTGCGAGGGGGTTATTTCTTCTGCTACCAGTACCCTGTCTTTCCAGCTTTCCTGATCAGCTTCATTCTTATTGAGTTTTTTCTGTAGTCGATTAGTAACATCCTGATAATCAAGAACCCTGGCAGCAAAATATTCATCTTTAATTTCAGAAAATACGGTTTTTATAGACTCGAGATTCAGCTCCAACGCTTTTTCTACCGTCACGAATTCCTGTCGGAGAATTTTTTTTATATTTTCAATCATCTCCTCGTCTTTCAATATTGTTTTATGAATAGTGATGATCTCACTCTGTTTGCTACTGCCCTTGAACTCACTGCCAAACTTATCCAATTCCTCAACTGTAGCAGCGATCATTGCCTCGAGCCTTTCAATTTCCTTATCTACTTCACTTTCTGATATTCGATAATTTGTTATCTTAAACTTGTTGTCCACACATAAGGATTTGCCAATGGCAATTCCTCGCGAAACTGCTATTGCTGAATATTTTTGCATTTTTCCTCAATAAACTTGCATGCAAACAGCTTTTCTATTGCCTTTATTAATTCATTTTCGTCAATACCATTGGCTATTAATTCCAATTCTGTTCCATAAGCTGCTGCCAGGGTCAATACACCCAGCAGACTTTTACCATTTACTTCGATCTCATCTTTCCGAATTTTAAGTTCTGCCCTGAATTGGGTGGCTTTTTTTACTAACAGGGTCGATGGATGGGCATGTAACCCGTTATCATTTATTACTCTAATTCTTTTTACTATCAATATTATTCTCCAATTCTTTGTTTGCCTGCGATGCCTGCATGATTGATTTATTCAGTTTGCGGGTATATTCTTCAGCAGCATTATAGCCAAATGTCCTGAGACTGTGATTCATGGCTATCACCTCCATGATCACTGAGAGGTTTTTACCGGATGTGACGGGTAAATAGATAATCGGTATTTTGATTCCCATTATCTCGGTCATTTCATCCTGCAACCCTAAACGCTGATAGCTCTCCATATCGTCCCATTTCATCAATTCCACCTGAATATCCACTTCCTTTGTCTTGCGAACTCCATGAATACCATACATCTTCTCAATATCTACCAGACCAATGCCTCTGATCTCCATGGTATATAAATTTTCAAAGCGAGGCTGCCCAACCAGTCGTCCATCCAGGCAGCGCAGATTTACCAGATCATCACATACCATCCTGTGTCCGCGATCCACCAGATCAAGAGCACACTCACTCTTGCCAATGCCACTTGCTCCCGAGATCAGCATTCCCACTCCAAATACTTCCACTAGTACTCCATGTATTGAAATTTGCTCTGCAAATGTAGTATCCAGATGCTTCATTAAATCAATGTAAAATCGGTTTGTGCTTAAATGAGAAACAAAAACCGGAATCTGATATTCATCTGCCAGAAAAGTTAACGCCTGCGGGGCGGATAATCCTTTAGTTATTACTATACAGGGAATATCATAAACCAGCATCTCTCTTAGTCGGGAAAATAATTCATTTTCCTCCAGGCTCTGCAGGTAACTGATCTCTGTTTCGCCCATAATCTGCACCCGATCTGAAGAAAAGCGGTCATAATATCCGGTTAATGCCAAACCCGGACGATTTAGAAAAGGTGTTTTTATAGCTTTGTTTAGAGTCTTTTCATGCGTTAAAAGACTCAGTTTTAAGTCCTGTTTCTTGTCATTAAAAAATTTCTTTATCGGATATTCAATTTTTTGCTTCATATTTATTCCAATATTCAGGGGCTCTTGTAAGCAGAGCCCCTGATGCTATTCATTTATCGCGCTGTAGCGAACAATTTATAGTGCAAATCATCCTTTCGTACAAGTACGGATAATCTATCTGTCTCCACATCCCTGAAGATGAGAAAGAATTCTTCATCTAACTCTATTTTATCAATTGCCTGATCAATAGTCATTGTCTCAGGAGGAATACGCTTGACCTTAATTCGCTTGCGGTCTCCTGCCTTTTCAATTAAATCCGTATAGACAAATTGTGTTTCTAATTTCAAGCTCTTCTTCTGGTGATCTGACCACTTGTCCTTGAGTTTCTTAATTTGTGTTTCCATCTTGTCGATTGTCGAGTCTATCGCCAGATACATATCCTTATCGGTTGTTTCTGAACGGAAATCATGACGTGGTACATGCAGGATCATTTCCACATTGCTTAAACCGTTTTCCAGCGATAAGATAAAATGGACATTCATGATATGGTCGAAATATCGATCTAATCTTTCTGCATTTGATTCGATGTGCTCTCGAATTGCATTTGTCAGATCAAAGTGACGAGCAGTAATTGTAATTTGCATAATTTTACTCCTTCTGTCATTTTTTTGAAACTTTGTATAACAACTATTGCCAAAACCTACTTTATATTTAAACATAAGACTTTTTGAATATCTGGCATAATTATTTTCAGTATTTTACATTTTATGTATAGCCAGACCTTCACAATCTTCCAATGCTTCACCAACTACTTCAGACAAGGTCGGATGAGCAAATACAAGATTTCTCAGTTTATTTATATCTGCTTTCAGGTTTATCAGGATGCTGCCTTCGCTTATCAGTTCCACTGCCTCTGGTCCAATAATGTGCATTCCCCTGATTAAACCACTTTCTTGCTCAAATATCACTTTGACAAATCCTTCTGGAGTGCCGGAAGCAAGAGCTTTGCCATTAGCAGAAAACATGAACTTTCCTGTCCCGATTTCGCCATATCTTTCTCTTGCCTGCTCCTCTGTGAGTCCCACAGACCCTATACCGGGGTTTGTGAAAGTACAGCGGGGAATATTTGCATAATCAATAGAGAAGCCGCCATCGCCTTCACCCCGCAATTCACGTCGGATCACATCTGCCACCAGCATTGCCTGCTTACTGGCTGAATGAGCCAGCATCAATTTTCCAGTGAGATCTCCTATTGCAAACATATTCTCATTGTTAGTACGCAGTTCAGCATCGCAGGTTACAAAACCTCGTTCCTTTTCCAAATCTAACCCGTTGAATTTTATATCACAGACTGGTTCTCTACCAATACTTAGTAAAACTTTTTCAGCTTCCAACTGTTTTTTATCAGATAAATGGAGTATTACTTTATCTTTCAGTTTTTCTATTTCAGTAACTCCGGTTTTTGTATAAATCTTTACTTTCTTTTTTTTCATGATTGCCAGCAGCCGTTTACTGATCTCTTTATCTTCCAGAGAAATTAAATCTGGTAAAAATTCTATGATATTCACTTTCACGCCTAACTGCTGGAAAATACTGGCAAACTCACAGCCAATCACACCTCCGCCAATCACAGCCAGGCTCTCGGGAAGTTCTGGCAGGCTGAGAATATCTCTGGAAGATAGTATCTGCTTTCCATCAAATTTCAGATTGCCTGTTTCTTTTGGTTTCGAGCCAGTGGCTAGGATTACGTATTTACATCGATATTCATCTTCACCTGCTTTTAAAATATATGCAGAACCATCGCGCCTGATCTCTCTTACTTCGCTGTTTATTAATGCGATTTCACGCTTTTTATAAAGAAACTCTATTCCGGATACCAGCTTTTCTACAATTTCGTTTTTATGCCGCTGGGCAGCTGCATAATTCACTTTCAGGTCTGATTGAAATATTCCTGAATTTTCCCGCTCTTTCACTTCCTGATAAAGATCAGCGATTTTCACTAACGCTTTGGTGGGAATACAGCCCCAGTTCAAACACACTCCACCCAGTCTTGCTTTTTCAAACACAACTGCCTTGATCCCAAATTGCTGTAATCTGATCCCGGCAGTGTAACCTCCGGGTCCTCCACCAATAATTGCTACTTCAAAGCCTATCACTCTTTTCTCCTTAAATGACTATTAAGAATACCCATACGCTTCCGGTATTTTGCAACTACCCGGCGGGAAACAGTCATTCCTTCATCATGCAGTTTTTCTGCCAGATCAAGATCACTGATGGGATTTTGCGGGTCTTCATTATCAATGTACTCTGCTATCCGGGCTTCTACACTGTGCCTGGACACGGAGTTATAATTTTCATCTTTTCCTGCTTTACTGGTAAAGAAGTCTTTCAAACACATCATGCCAAAGGGTGTCTCAGCATATTTACTGCGTACTACTCTTGAAATTGTAGATTCATTCACACCCAGTTCATTAGCGATTACGGAATAGGTCAAGGGGCGTAGAGTGCCATTTTCTTCATAGAAAAAATCCGGCTGATGCTTGATAATCGCCCTAACCACACCCTCAAGAGTCCTGCCTCGCAGATAAATACTTCTCATAATGAATTTTGCAGCATTGATTTTTTCCCTTACATATTCCAGGGCTTTGCGGTCTTCTTTCACCATATTAAGAACATTCAGATGGTTGCGGCTCAGGTGCACGTGGGGAAAAGAATAATCATTTGAAATGATTTCAAATCTGTCGCCTATTTTTTTTATTATTACATCAGGAGTTACATAATCAGGATTTGAAGGTAGAATCCGCAAACCAGGTTTGGGGTCTAGGTGAGAAATGCTCTCTTTCAGGGTAAGAACTGTGCGCTCCATCACGCCATATTTCACACTTATCTTACGGTACCTCTTATGGATAAGATCATCAAAATCTTCTCCAAGTATCTGGAATATTATCTCATAATTCTCATCTTCAGGGTCTAACTGGGATTGCAGACATTCAGCAATATTTCTGGCTGTGATTCCCTTCGGATGCAATTGTAAAATTATTTTATGTATCTCATCTGCTCGTTCATAATTTATATCATATTCCTCTGCCAGCTCATATATATCCAGCTCTTCAGGCAAATAACCGTGGGCATTTGCACTTTCAATCAGCTCTTCTACATATTCCAATTCCTGCTCTTCAAAGTCGTAATCCTCTAATTGCTCCAGATATCTATCTGTATCATTACTCTGCGAGATCATGTGAAGATTTGATTCGTAACGCTTCTCAAAACCGATATCTGCATCATTACGCAACTTGTTCTGCTGCTCACTATTATATTCCTGCCAGGAATCAAGCACTTTACTTAATTCTCTGGTCTCTTCTATCAACTCCTGCATTTCTGAAAGCTCTTCGTTTTCTTCGCTGTCTTCCGGCTTATCTTCTACTTCAGTTTCGTTTGCTTCCTCTCTTTCATCTTCAGGATTATCTTCCACTAATTCCAGCATCGGGTTCTTTTGCAGTTCCTGGATCAAAAATGTCTCTAATTCTATGATAGGTGCTGCCAGTATCTCCAAAGACTGAAGCATCTTAGGTTTGATCAGAAGCGTCTGTGTCTGCTTCTGGTGCAGACTGTGGTTTATGCCTAATTTGCTCATAGTACCTGCACAAAAGGATTGATAAATTTATCACCTAAATACACTTGACGAGCCTTTTCATCATTTACTAACTCCTGTGACGTTCCGGAAAACAAGATTTCCCCATGATATATAATATAAGCCCGATCTGTTATTTTCAAAGTCTCAAGTACATTATGATCAGTAATAAATACTCCAATATTCATATTTCTTAATTTACAGATGATATCCTGGATATCTGCAACTGCCAGTGGGTCCACTCCGGCAAAGGGCTCATCCATCAGCATAAATGATGGGGAAGTCACCAGTGAACGGGTGATTTCAAGTTTGCGTCTTTCACCCCCGGACAGTGTATAGGCTTTCTGCTTGGCCAATCGAGTCAGATCAAGCTCTTCCAGATGCTGCTCCAGACGTGTTTTCATTTCCTTTCTGGAGATTGGTAATGTCTCCAGTATTGCCATAATATTCTGCTCTACGGTCAATTTGTGAAATATGGAAGGGTCTTGTGCCAGATAACCAATTCCCAGTTGCGCTCTTTTATACATCGGTAATTTTGAAATATTCTGCTCATTAAAAAGCACACTGCCTGAATTGGCTTTTATCAAGCCAAGAATCATGTAGAAAGTGGTAGATTTTCCTGCCCCATTCGGTCCCAGTATGCCCACTACTTCGCCCTGGTCGATCGAAATGCTGACCTGGTTCACTACCCTTCTTTTTCCATATATCTTCACTAAATCTTTCGTCTCTATCCTGTTCATTATGTTTGGAGATTATTACTTTTCAGTTTATTTGTCAATATTTTTTTTAGGTTTGGCTACATTATTGCTTACTGTTATTCTCATTACCCTCAAATCTGTATTTGCCTGTGATTGCTTTACTCAATCCTATCTGCTCTATATAACCTTCTGTATTCATATACATTATCAGCTTCTCAGCGGTGGCTTCATTGCTTAAATAATCCTGCCTTTTTAGCTTATTTGCCTGCTGCACAAAATAACTCTCCACTCCCCGCCTGGCGATGCATTCATGAACAACGCCATTCAGAAACTCAAATTCCATCTCTTCGGAAGTTACCCAGTTCTCTTTGACGCCTTCCTCGTTTACTTTATAAACTACCCGGCAGGAATCGTTCATCTGGGCATAATGCAGTTTATTCTCCCGGAAAAATAAAGTAACTTCTGCTGCCTCAGCATCAAACTGCTCAGAATAGAGCCGGGGCTCACCGCGATAGGTTGCTTTCTCCTCTTCTGAATAATAGATCAAAAAGTCGCTGGTCAAATTATAATCCGGCATTATTGTACTTACTTCAAATATCGCTACTATCTTCTTATAATCATCATAATATTCGATTTTTTGAGATTTGATCAATATATCGTCAGATTTGGACATTTGCAGCTCAGGATTTTCCCGCAGATAGCCAAATCCTTTATCTACATTATATGTCATATAACCGCACTTACCGCTCACATTCTCCCTGGAATCATATACTCTCACATTTTCCCAGGCTTCAAAATTTTTATTCTCCCGCAGATATTCCACCCGTTCCGCTTCAAATGTCCGCCAACTGTTGTCCTGATGACTTTCATGAAATTCCACATTCTCTTCCAGATCTAGCTTCTCCTGCAATCTAAAATAATTGACCCGCTCAGCTTCTAAATTCAGACTGTCCTCAATTACCCGCACATTTCCCGTCATTCTCACTACCTTTTCCTGCTCATACAAAAATGCCTGGTCTGTAAAAAATTCTGTGTTTCCATAAAAAAAATGAACTGCACCTATCAGTTCACTTATATAAGCTCCATTTATCTTGTTGGCTTTCAAACTGTCGGCATGAATCAAGCGGTAGGGTCGCAAACCACTTTCATCAATGCTCCACAAAGCTGCGAACTGGATCAACAGCAGAATTCCTGTTAATAATGCATTCCTGTTATGGATCACCATTCCACACTTCCGTCTTTCACTGTTCCTGTGGCTGAGACTTTCACTATTTCTATATTATTCAATTCGAGATCGGTGCGCATTCGCTCGCCCCATAAAACATCATCTCCCCGCACTAACTTCACCCCTTCCTCTGCCAGCACTTTATTGCTGTCCCTGTCCCAGACAAGTTTTGGCGCTTCCAGTCTGCCATTTTCACTTAGCACCACTACATCTCCGAGACAGGTAATTTCATTTCTGGTCTCATTGATGATCGCACTATTACAGGTCAATGTGGATTTCAAACTGCCGTCCTCATTAAAATTCTGTAAAAAAAGACTGTCTATATGAGTCTCTTTCCGTTTATAATAACGGTCAATGTGCCTGGCATGCATCTCCATGCTTATTATTTCCCCATCCAGCGTTATCACCTTCACACTGTCACTTTGCTCATCAGGAAGACTTTTATTCGTGGTTCCCATTTCAGGAAGACCTTCGTCTTCACAACTGCAAAGCCACAATATAAATGTGCTAAAGAGCAGTACTTTCCAGATTCGCAATAAGTTTTGCCAGCGCATCTTGATATCTCCCTTGCTTTTTTAACAGGTATTCTATAAATTCCCTTATTGCTCCTCTTCCGCCCTTTCGCTCACACACATAATCCACTGTTTCCTGAAAATCAGCAAATGTATCTGCCGGACAGGCACTTAACCCTGCCAGCTTTATCACCGGATAATCATTCCAGTCGTCTCCCATATATGCTACATTCTCCCAGGTGTAGCCTAATTGACTCATTATCTCCTCTGCCACGGGTCGTTTTCGCCACACGCCCTGATAAATAAAATCAAAACTCAAGTCCTGGCACCGCTGTCGCACTACATTAGACTCTCTGCCTGTGATCATCGCCACTTTGATGCCTGCTGTTTTCAAAAGTTTAATTCCCATGCCGTCTTTTGCACTAAAATTCTTCGCTTCCACACGGTGGTCATCATAAATGATCCTGCCATCTGTGAATACTCCATCACAGTCCAGAATCAGTATTTTTATCTTATTATAATCCACATATCCGCCTTAAAGTTTCTTAATACACTCATCCAGAAGGTGTTCCAGTTTGTCCAGTGGCAACATGGAACCTGCATCGCTCAAGGCACATCCTGGTTCGGGATGGGTCTCAATAAATAAACCATTCACCATGCCCGTGGCGATAGCTGCCTTGGCCATCATTTCTGCATATTGAGGTGTCCCGCCGCTTTTCTTGCCCTCACTGGGTTTTTGCAGGCTGTGCGTTACATCATAAATTACCGGATATCCGGTTTCCTGCATTACGGCAAACGAACGAAAATCTACTACTAAATTATGATAACCAAAACTGCTGCCCCGCTCGCAGAGCATGATTTGCTCATTACCGGTGGAAAATACTTTTTCTGCTGCCAGAATCATATCTTCAGGTGCCATGAATTGACCTTTTTTGATATTGATTATCCGACCGCTATTTCCCGCTGCCCGTAATAAATCTGTTTGACGACTCAGAAAGGCCGGTATCTGTAAAATGTCTGCCACTTCTGCCACTGCTTCTATTTCACAGCATTCATGAATATCCGTCAGTATTGGTAAACCCAATTCCGATTTCACTCTTCCCAGCATCTCCATTCCCTTTGCCAGTCCTGGTCCGATAAAAGAATCCACACTCGTCCGATTGGCTTTCTTCCAGGAAGATTTAAAAACTAAAATTATTTCCCGCTCCAGACAGATGCGCTGCAATTCCTTTGCAGTTTCCATCAGAATGTCTTCATTCTCTATCACACAAGGTCCAGCAATCAAAAAAAATCGCTTACTAACCGCTAAATCTTCATATAATCCCTTATTCATCTCCACCGCCTTTTTTTATATTCACTCTTCCCGTCTCACGACTCACATCTCACTATATTTTTTTTTCCTTGTCATTTTGGCAACTGCTTTTTTTTCTCCACCCGATATGAAAAAAATAAAAATGATCTTAATTATGCTTTTGGGAATGCTGATCTCTATCGCATCCCTTAATGCTGCTCAGTTGAATAAAGAGCAGATCGCCCGTCTCCATTTTGACGGTGGGGGAGACTGGTATAATAATCCTGACATGATACCTAATATGGTGCAGGTGCTCAATCGCGAGTTGCATACTGATTTCGCTTCAGAAGAAGCTGTTGTCACTCCGGGGGAATCACGACTCTTTGATTTCCCTTTTGTGATCATGACCGGGCACGGAAATATTTCTTTTTCCGAAAACGATGCCCGGAACTTGCGATCCTGGTTATTACGCGGTGGCACTCTTTACGCCGATGATGATTATGGTATGGATGAATCTTTCCGGCGCGAAATTGCCAAAGTCTTCCCGGAAAAAGAAATGGTGGAACTTCCCGCTGAACACGAGATTTTTCACTGTTTCTATGAATTAAATGGCACTCCTAAAATTCACAAGCATGATGATAAAAGACCACAAACTTTTGCTATCTACGATGAATCCGGCAGGATCATGGTTTTATATACCTATGAAACCAATATTTCCGACGGCTGGTCAAATGCTCACGATGACCCCCCAAATATCCGCCAGAAAGCCTTCCAGATGGGCACAAATATCCTCTACTATATCTTCACAAAAGGCTAAAAAATGTTTTCCCATCTCCCGACTCACTCTTCACCCATCACTCATCACTCATCACTCATCACTCATCACGATTCCCGAGTAAATCATGAAAACTATAATTGTCTCTGATGCTCATATAAAATTTAACGAAACTCAGGAAGATGCTGAAAGACGCAGCCGTTTCCTTAGTTTCCTGAATTCTCTCAAAGGTAATACAGACCTATTGGTGCTGAATGGAGATATCTTTGATCTCTGGATTGCCTGGAAACACGTTATTATTAAAGAATATTTTCCCCTCCTCACTATCCTCGCTGACCTTTCAGCAAATGGAACGCGTATTATTCTCACTCCTGGAAATCACGATTTCTGGTTCAGCGGTTACCTTAAATCACAGATCGGCATTGAAGTCTGTCGGGACAGCTTTATAGAAACTATTGATGGCAGTAGATTTTTTGTTAATCATGGTGATAGATATACCAAAAATGACCTGCGCTACCAGATTTTCCGCTCTATTATCAGAAATGACCTTGTGAAAAGCATTTTCACACTATTGCACCCTGACTTCGCACTTGAGTTTGGTATCAAACTTTCCCGCTCCAGCCGTAACCGCCGTATCCCTGCCAGAAGAAGAGAACTTATGGTAAAATCGCTGCAGAAGGCTGCTTTCAAACTGCTCAAAACTCACGATTATGATTACGTGATCTTTTCGCATTCGCATATACCAGTTATTTGTGCTTCCGCAAATGGCACTTACGCAAATACAGGGGACTGGGTATCACACTCTTCCTATTTGCTTTTCTCTGATGGAAAATTAGCATTAAAAGAATATAAATAAAAAAAGGAGTTCTCATTTCTATGAAGAAAATTATTGCACTTATTCTAATTATTATTGCAGGAGGCATTATGCTCGCAGAAAATCCCGTTGTAAATCTCTCCACAAATTTGGGAGATATCACAATCGAACTGTATCAAGACAAAGCACCTGTTACAGTCGAAAACTTTCTCAAATACACTAATGACGGCTATTATAATGACACTGTTTTCCACCGTGTAATAGCAGGTTTCATGATCCAGGGCGGCGGTTTCACTGCAGAAGGCAGCCAGAAAGAAACTATGGAACCCATCAAAAATGAAGCCGATAATGGCTTAAAAAACCTCGAAGGAACTATTGCCATGGCTCGTACCCAGGTCGTAGATTCTGCCACTTCCCAGTTCTTCATCAATTGCAAGGATAATTCCTTCCTCGATCACGGCAGCCGCGATTACGGCTACTGCGTCTTCGGAAAAGTCATCAAAGGCATGGACATCGTAAAAAAAATTGAAACCACTGCCACAGGTGCCAAAAAAGGCATGAGAGACTGGCCCCTCGAAAACGTTATCGTCAACAAAGCCGAAGTAGTAGAAACCAAGGAATAAAGCAAAAATATAAGGAACTCTCCGCCCAGGAAAATCCCCAGGCGGAGAGTTTTTTTATGCTCAATTTATAGGTACTATAAGTCCTATAAGTCCACTATGTCCGCTAAGTCCACTGTCCACTTCAAAATTCCCGCCATAGATTACACTGTTTTTACCTGCGTAACCAGACCTGGTCTGATTACATTACATTTAATTTTCTCTTCGACTCACGACTCACGACTCACGTTTTCCCGTCTCACTATTTCAGCAAAATCACTTTCTTCACATCACAAACCCCATCAGCTTCAAAGCGTAAGAAGAATATTCCGCTATTCTGTCCTTCTGCATTCCAGACAACAGAATGTGCCCCGGCAGCCATTTCCTGCTCCTGCACAGTTGCAACCTTCTGCCCCTTGATATTATACACCTCTATAAGCACTATTTCATCGGCGACAAGTTCAAAACTGATGTTAGTTTCTGGATTGAATGGATTTGGGTAAATATCGGTAAAACCATCTTGATGAGGATTTATAAAATCTTCATCTTCCGCCATGTTAGGAATTTCTATTTCTATGATCTCAGATTCCTGAGTTGATGAATAATAGGTACTTACACCGACAATATATTCATTACCGGGCATTATTAATAAACTCAAATCGAACATCAGATCTGTTGTCTGACCTTCCACTTCACCATCAAGATAGATATTATAATATTCAATATGGCGTGAAGCTTCAGGAGCATCCCAGCTTAGAATCCATGACCCTGGATCATATTGCAGATTCACAGGAGGATTTAGAAGTTCTTCCATTTCTACTTCTAAAACCAGACAGCCTATAACCCAGATATCGGTTTCCAGATATATTTCATGTCCGGGTAATATTATCTCCAAGTCATAAACTCCATAAAACACATCTTCCCAGTATACCATTCCGTCTTCTGCTATCGCATTAAAATTGTGAACTCCGTCTTGATTATATAAATTTACTTCTGCCCCGTCCGTGCTGTCACCACTGTTACTGCTAATAAATATTGTTACCGGGGCAGAAATGTCAAAGCAGATAATATTAGAAAATGCCGGAGGGGAAAGAGTTTCACCTGCGTAATATCCCCGCACACAATACATGTATTCACCGGGCTCTGATACTTGCTGCCATGTAATATCCTCATAAATCGTATCCTGAACGTGTTCTACTATCAAGTCCCAGTCCTCATAACTTGCCTGATCATCTGCTAATCCCCTAAACAGATTATATCCTAATAATGGACCAGCCTCCGGCGAATGCCAGACCAAAAACGCATTTCCAGAATGATTCTCATGTACGATTACGTTATAAGGCGGAAATAATTCCTCAAAAAACATACCTTCAAAAATAACCGTATCCTCATAGATATCAATATTATCCTCTAAAATTACATAACCATAAAATTCCGCTGTAATATCATAATTACTCTTCCAAACATCTAAGATCGTGCACTCGCCCTCCTCATCAGTAACAGCTTCGTAAACAGGATAATTACCATCAGGATCAGGTTCTGTGGAATTTAGCGTGACTAATGCTCCCACGGGTATATCTCCTATATTGGTAGAAAAACTCATTTCCACTGTTGCATACATATCCCTGGCAAGCCAGTTGCTGAATGCTGCCTCCGAAAGAATATTATTCGTATTAACCGTCTTTACAGCATATCTATACACTCCCCAGTCCACCGTTTCCCAGCTTAGATCGATATAGAAAGTATCTGTTAATCCGTAGGCAATATCAAACCAGGTTTCCTCATTTTCTTCTTCTCCCCACAATAATCGATATAAATTGTAATAAACCAAATCTCCCTGCTCCGGACTGTGCCAGCTAATCTCTGCCTTAGTTTCATACTCATTCAGAATGGCAGTTACATTATTAGCAGGACATACATATTCCAGCAAAACTAAATCTCCCAGGTCAACATTATAATCACCAATAATTGCTTCGCCTACGAAGTCCTGATAACCTTCCTCTTCGATAGTGATCAAATAAATACAATTAGAATTAATAGTATCAATAAGAAAATATCCTTCATCATTCGTGATGCCAGTATGTGTCCCGTTTCCAGTAAATACTACTTCTACACCCGCAATGCCAAACGCTGGAGCATCTGAACCCACTACACGCCCCGAAACTTCCACTTCCGGAGAAGGCACCAAATAATAGCCATTTGTAATCTCACCAGAAGCATTCGCAGTAAAATATGATATCATCACGATTATTATAAAAAATAGCAAATTCCTGTTCATCATCCTGCCCCTTCATTGATTCAATAATAAGTATATTTCATACTCATAGTTTTTTATCATGAGTATCTGCATCATTCAAAATTAATAAAGCATTTTCCCTGTAACACTGTCAAGTAAAAATGTCAAACCCTAGTCCACAAAGTTCATCCTGTCTATCCTTTCTATCCAGTCCATTCTGTCCATAATGTCCATTCTGTCCATAATGTCCATAAAAGAAATCATCCCAAAAAACGCAGTAACAAATCAAATCCCTCCCTAATTCAATCCAAAATACCAAGTCACAGTCCACCCAAAAATCCCTGAAATCTGTAATTCTCATACCATCTCCTATTTTCCATCTTCCACTTTACATTATTATTTAGTCTTCACCACCATAAACCTATATTATATATCACTATACAGTTTCCAAATAAAATGTGACCATAACGTAACCGCCTATTTATATATTTCATATTAATTTATCCAATAAAGTTACGTTTTTTGCTCTTTTCGCATATACATACCCGTTTTTTTAATTTTAAAGCGCTTATCGTTTCGATTGTACCTTAATCAACTTGATTTTCATCAATAAGGTTATCGGGTGTTCTCAGCGGTTATTTCCTATGTCGATGGCACTCAAAATTGGTACAAAGCTGGCACTCTAAACTGGTACATACAAAATGGCACTCAGTTAGAAGAAATTGGAGTGCTAATGAAAGGAGTTATTGTGTATCAGACAGTGAAAACATTGAGTAATAATGGACTGAGTCAAAGAGCTATTGCCTCACAGTTGAATATGTCCAAAACTACAGTAAATGAGTATTTGAAATTAGGTAATGATGAAGCTCTTGAAAAACTGACCCATGTAAAAAAAGAAAGTCAGTTTGATGTTGCTATCGAGTTGATTTTAAAGAAATTAGATGCTTTTCCAAACATCAGAGCCAGTAAGTTGTATCGCCAGGTAACTGCTGAATATCCGGAAATTACAGCTAAGCAAAGGGCTTTTCGCAAGTACCTTCAGCGTTTACGCAAAAATACACCATCCAGGCAGCATCGCTTTTACCATCCTGTAATCAATGACTTGCCAGGTCATCAGATGCAGGTTGATCCGGGTCAGTTTCAGGTTGAACGAGATGAGGAAACTAAATTTACAGTATATTTCATAGCTTTCGTATTATCTCATTCTCGTAAAATATTCGCACATTTTCAGACTACTCCTTACAATACTAATGATTTTATTAATGCACACTTACAGGTATTTCAGTATTATGGTGGCTTAGCGTTTGAGTACGTTTATGATCAAACGAAGTTAGTCGTAATCAAAGAGAATTATCGGGAGGTTTGGCTTAATGAGAAGTTTCATCAATTTGCCCTGAAATCAGGTTTTGAAATTCGAGTCTGCGAGGGCTATGATCCCGAAAGCAAGGGAAAAGTAGAACGAGTTGTGCAGGAAGTAAAATACGACTTCCTTCATGGGGAATATTTTCAAGGTATTGAGTCTGTACGTAATAGAGCCATTGCCTGGTTAGAATATGTTGGAAATAGAATTCATAGTACAACGGGAGAAAAGCCAGATGTCTTATTTCAGATAGAGTTGGAAAAACTGAAGCCTTGGAGTAAAGTTGAAGATGAAAAGCGAAAAGTAGATAAAGTCGGCTTGATATCATTTTGTGGTAATAAGTATTCAGTTCCTTTTAAATATCAACGGCGGAATGTGTTGATTAGCGAATCTCTTAACACTCTTAATATTAAATGACTATCCGGCTGTCTCCGTAAAACTTGACAATAAGATTACTCGGTGGAAATTTGCTATCAAATATTCAATGGAGGTCTATTAATGAAACATTATGAAACGATAAGTTTCTTTGAATTTCAGAAGCAAT
>JAIPGP010000028.1 GCA_021735645.1 Candidatus Cloacimonadota bacterium | reverse complement strand
TTGCTTCTGAAATTCAAAGAAACTTATCGTTTCATAATGTTTCATTAATAGACCTCCATTGAATATTTGATAGCAAATTTCCACCGAGTAATCTTATTGTCAAGTTTTACGGAGACAGCCGGATAGTCATTAAAAAATATGTGCAGGCAATCATCAAAGAAATTGATCAATACGCTTTTCTGACAGGTAAAATACCGGTTACATCTTTTTATATCGGCGGCGGAACACCCACTACGATGCTTAATAACGGTCTGGAAGATATTCTGGAGCATATCTATAAGAAATTCAATATGCAGTGCGATATTCATCTGGAAAGCCATCCTAACCATTTGAGCCAGGTCAATCTGGAAAAGATCAAATCTTTAGGTGTGCAAAACCTGAGCATTGGTGTGGAATCTCTGCAGGATAAGTATCTGAAATTTCTCAATAGACCATATTCCGTGAAAGAAGTTACAGAAACAGTGCAGCGATCTGTAGATATGAACTTTAAATGCCTTAATCTGGATTTCATCTTTGAGCTGCCGGGTCAAACTTACAGTGAAGTAGAGCTGGCAGGTCGCACTCTGGTAGAAATGGGTGCCAATCAAGTGGCTGCCTACCCCCTCTTCCGCTTTCCCTACACAAAAATGGGCAGCTCCGGTGAAGTGAGTAATTTTAAATTAGCAACAATCTTGAAAAGACGCAAGATGATTGGTATCCTGGAGAATATTTTTTATTCATCCGGCTTTGCCAGAAGCTCAGTCTGGGCATTCACAAAACAGGGACAACCCAAATACTGCTCCGTTACCGTCCCCGCCTATTTCGGTTTAGGAGCCAGCGGCGGCACTTATCTTAATGATATCTTCTACTTGAATACTTTCAATGTCTCTCACTACATTCAGGCAATGGAAAAAGGAAACAGCCCCATTGCCCTGTCGATCAACCTCAGAGAGAAAATGCAAATGGCTGCCTGGCTCTACTGGCGCATCTATGAAACCAGTTTTAATAAAACAGATTTCCAGCAGAGATTCGGCAAAGAACTCGATCACCTCCTGGGAAAATACCTTAAATTCTGCGCAGCTATTGGCTTCCTGCAAGACGACGGCTCCCAAATAACTCTCACAGACCGTGGCACCTACTGGCTGCACGCCTTCGAAGATATCTTCTCCATTGACTACATCAGCACCCTCTGGGGCACCTCAAAACAAAACCCCTGGCCCCAAAAAGTCGTACTGTAATAGATTTGCACCACCCGGGGTATCATAAACCCCTGTCCCGCGTACGGTTCATCCCGATAATCGGGTTTGGCTTACCTTAGTTCTTATATTACATTCTTTCGTGTCATTTCGCGGTTGAAAATCTTACATTTCCCAGCTAAGGCAGGAGTTTTGAACGGTACTCCGGACAAGACTTCGACCATTCCCTCCTATGACCCAGTCAGTCAAAGTCGCTCAAAACTCCTGTCTGGAGTACCATTCAGAAGTCCTGGCTTGCCTGGGTTCTTGAGCACATTCTCTCTGTGGTTCTGTGGTAAAAAAAACTCTTACACTATATCACAGTCAATTTTCAATTACTCTCAAACCCAGCACTTTCTCATTTTCACACTTTCACCAGGCTGTCCCTGGTGTGGTAGTGAGTCAAGAGTCAACCAGCACTTTCTCATTTTCACACTTTCACCCCTTCCCCTTTTCGCCCTCCCTCTCCCCCTCGTTCCCTCTCCCCTTCGTTCCCTCTCTCCCTCGTTCCCCCTTTCCCTCGAATAAAGTGGGGAATTATTACCCGATTTTTCTTTACAATAATCACCATCAGAAAGATTGATGCTTTTGGAAAAGGAGATACTTATGCCTAAAATGCATGAATTGAACCGTCGAATATTGCAATATGCCCAGCAGGGACTTTCTCGCCGGGCATTTCTGGAAGCTATTTCTGCAGAATTACTGGAGTATGCCGGCTGCGATGCCCTGGAGCTGCGACTGGCTGATGAGAATCTGCAATATGTCTGGCAGATAGAATTAAACCAGCCAGCCAGATATGAAGAAACCCGCTTTCAGCTTTCTCCCGAAGGCAGCCTTATTCCCTGTCTTGATAATGAAAATCTCAATGAGCAGGTCTGCCGCGACTTATTCAGACAGCGTTATAATCAGGAACTTAATTACTACTATCATACCCCAAGTATATTGATAACAGACACCTGGCATAATCAACGCTATCTAGATGCAGATGGCAGATCACTGGGTGAAACTACCGGATACAATTCGCTGTTCTATCTATCCTTTGCCACAAATGAGGAAGTGCCGGGTTTACTGGTCTTCAAAAAAAAGAGTCAGCATCTTATCAATCGCGATGAAGTAGCCAGTTATGAGAATCTGGCTCAGACCCTGGGTATTGCCATTGCTTTCCGGCGTTCGCAGTTTGCTCTGGGAGAACGGGTGAAAGAGCTTACCTGCCTGCACTCCATTAGCAAACTTTTGCATGATGTGGAGCTCGATAAAGATGAAACCTTTCGGAAAATGGTGATGATGATACCGGAATCTTTTCAATACCCGGCAGATACCGGCTGCTGCCTCAAAATCGGTGATCAGGTATATCAATCCTTAGACTATCTGGCAGGTAAAAAGAACCTGAGCTGTAAGATATATTCCGGTCGTGAACTTGTCGGTGAGGTGATAGTATGCCTTTTAGATACTAAACTGGAGTTTCTGGCTGAAGAATATGAGCTTCTGAATTCTATTGCCGGAGCCACAGGGGCAATCTACCGCAAGCTGCAATCTGAAGAAGAAAAGCAGGAAATAGAAGAACGTCTGCGTCTGGCAGATAGAATGGCAACAATCGGTCAACTCGCAGCTGGCATTGCCCACGAACTAAATGAGCCGCTTTCCAATATTTTAGGTTATGCTCAGCTCGTGGCAGCAGATGTGCAATCAGGAAGTGAGATGAGCCAGGACCTGGATAAAATCATCAGTTCGTCCTTACACGCTCGTGAAATAGTACGTAAACTACTTCTGTTTGCCAGACAAATGCCCCTGCAGAAAAGCCAGGTAAGTATTAATGAAATTCTTCATGAGAGCCTGCAGATTGTCGGAAGCCGTATTCGTAAACATTCCATCAGCCTCAAACTTGACCTGGCAAAAGACCTGCCCGAAATCACGGCAGATAGTTCTCAATTAAAACAGGTCTTTATCAACCTGCTGGTTAATGCGGAGCAGGCAATGCCGTCCGGCGGCTTGCTGGAAATCAGCACGCGAACCGGTAATCAGGATAAAATCAAGGTCAAGATCAGGGATACTGGCATGGGCATGAATCGCAGCACCTTGAAAAAGATTTTTCTACCATTCTTTACCACTAAAAAACTGGGAGAAGGCACCGGACTCGGTCTGGCTGTTGTGCATGGCATCGTGAAAGCCCACGGCGGTACTATTAAAGTAAGATCGGTCATTGATGAAGGAACCACAATTATCCTGAATTTTCCTGTAAACCCTGCCAGGGAGAAGGCAAATGACCAAAGATAAAACTGCTATCCTCATTGTCGATGATTCCCCGGATACCAGAGAAATGATCCGACGACATCTTTCCCTGCATTATCCAGTTGTCCTGACTGCAGGCAATGTAGATGACGCTATTGAGGTTTTGCAGAATCAGGAGTTTCAACTGGTGATAACTGACCTGAAAATGCCGGGAGCAAGTGGCTTGGAATTAGTGCAGTATGTGCGGGAGAATTTCCATAATACCGGATTGATGATGGTTACCGGATATGCCACTATAGAAGGGGCAGTAGAGGCGATGAAGCAGGGGGTTGGGGAATATCTCCCCAAACCGTTTACAGGTGAAGAGCTCCTCTCTCTGGTGGACAAAGAAATCAAAAAAGTTAAAAAAAGACAAAGTCTGGAAAGTGAAACTGCTGCCAGCGGGAAATATGGTCTGATAGGCTGCTCAGAGCCATTGCAGGAAATATTCCGGGTTATTGAGAAAGCATCACGTACCTCTGCAACAGTTTTAATTACCGGCGAAAGCGGTACGGGCAAGGAACTGGTTACCCGGGCAATCCACTATCAGAGCAAACGCAGTTCAGCACCATTTGTGCCTATTAATTGCACCGCTATCCCCCAGGAACTGCTGGAAAGTGAGCTTTTTGGCTACGTGAAGGGTGCTTTCACAGGTGCCGAAACCTCCAGGGCTGGTTTTTTTCAAACTGCCGATGGCGGTACTATCTTCCTGGATGAAATCGCTGAAATGAGTCTGATGATGCAGTCAAAACTTCTGCGGGTTATTCAGGAAAAAGAAGTCTATATGGTAGGTTCACGCAAACCTGCAGCAGTTAATGTCAGAATTATTTCTGCTACAAATAAGAATCTGAGAAATCAGGTGGAAGCCGGATTGTTCCGGGAAGACCTGTATTACCGCCTGAATGTGATCAATATTGAGCTGCCGCCTCTGCGGAAACGCGGCAATGATATTCTGCTGCTAATCAACCACTTTCTGCGAAAACATTCACTCGATATGGGTACTAAACTGCCTGCCCTGCCGGAAAATACCCTGAATTTATTGCAGAACTATCCCTGGCCCGGTAACGTGAGGGAACTTGATAACCTGATCCAAAGACTGGTTGTGATGCACAACGGCGAAAGCATCAAACCCGCTGACCTGCCGGAATATATGAAGAAAACCAGTAATATGCCTCAAAACAGTCTGCAAAGAACCCTGGCAGAAATGGAAAATGATTATATCAAAAAAGTGCTGGAGCAAACAGGCAATAACAAATCAGAGGCAGCAAGGATACTGGGAATCGACCGCAAAACGCTGCGCAGTAAGCTGGATTAGCCGGTTCATAAATCACCAGTGGGGAATATTTACCCACTTTCCCCCATCTACCACTGTATTACATCTGTCATTATATGATTAGCTATATAGCTGCATTATATATTATTACAACTTCCGATACAAATTTAAGTTCAATTGGCACATGACGTGCATACCGTTTAGTCAACAGAAAAATAAAGTACTGGAGGTATTGATGGATTCAAAAGCATTTAATCCATTTAGAATGGCACAGGAACAGTTTGATAAGGTTGCAGATATACTGAACCTTGATCAGGGAACTCGCGAATTGCTTCGCAACCCGATGCGTGAGTATCATTTTAGTATTCCGGTTCGCATGGATGACGGCACAACTAAGGTATTTAAAGGTTTTCGCGTTCAGCATAATGATGCTCGCGGACCAGCCAAAGGCGGAATCAGGTTTCATCCTCATGAAACAATAGACACAGTAAAAGCTTTGTCAACCTGGATGACCTGGAAATGCAGCGTTGTAGATATCCCTCTGGGCGGAAGTAAAGGCGGAGTGATCTGTGATCCTCATAACCTTAGCCTGCGTGAGCAGGAACAAATATGTCGTGGCTGGGTTCGTCAGATTGCCTATAACATTGGTCCACTGAGAGATATTCCGGCACCTGATGTGATGACAAATGGTCAGCACATGCTCTGGATGCTGGACGAATATGAGACTATTCACGGTAAGAAATTCCCTGGATTCATCACTGGGAAACCAGTAGGAATGGGCGGCTCATTAGGCAGAACAGAAGCTACCGGTTATGGTGTAGTATTCACTATTAGAGAAGCATTGCGTGAACTGGCTATCAATCCGGCAGAAACCACTGCCAGTGTGCAGGGCTTTGGAAATGTAGCCCAATACGCTATTGAACTTTATACCCAGATGGGTGGAAAAGTAATCTGCGTAGCCTGCTGGGATCAGAAAGAGCAAAAAGCATTCTCATTTAAAAAAGAAACCGGAGTTAACCTGGAAGAATTGAGAAGTGCTACAGATAGATTTGGCGGAATTGATCTGGTAAAAGCCCAAAAATTGGGTTATGAAATACTGGATGGCGAAGCCTGGATTTCTCAGGAAGTGGACATCCTTATCCCCGCTGCTATGGAAAACCAGATACGTAAGGATAATGTTAACAGCATTAATACCAAAGTGAAAATTATTGCAGAAGGCGCTAATGGACCCACTACTCCCGAAGCTGATGTAGTAATACAAAAAAACGGTATTTTCATGATCCCGGATTTTCTGGCAAATGCCGGCGGAGTTACCTGCAGCTACTTTGAACAGGTACAATGTAATATGAACTATTACTGGGAAAAGGATGAAGTGCTCAGCAAGCTTGATATCAAAATGACTTCTGCATTTCTGGATGTTTCCAGACTGGCTCAAACTAAAAACATCTACATGCGTGACGCAGCTTATATAATAGCTATTAATCGTGTTGCTCAGGCTTGTAAAGATAGAGGTTGGGTGTAGGCTGCCCAATAAAAACAAAACCTTCATATTAACGGGATGGAACCGGACTCTTTTCCGGTTCCATTCAAAAAAAAACGGAGCACGATAAAATGAATAACGCAGGCAATCAAAGAAAATACAGTAGAGATCATAGAAATTCCATATTTAATTATCTGGGTAAGGGTGAACTCGGGGGAAAAGCTGCCGGACTGATGCAGATTCAAAAAATCCTGGAAAATGAGAACCTTCACTCAGATATTAATGAGATCACAGTTTCTATTCCCGGAATGACTGTCATTCTCACCGAGGTTTTTGACCAGTTTATGAAACAGAATGACCTCTACCCTATTGCTCTTAGTTCTTCTGATGATGTCTTTATCGCCCACTCTTTTCAAAAAGCAAGTTTACCACCAGCCATTGTAGGTGACCTGCGTGACTTGATTACTAAAGCAGAAAACCCATTGGCTGTGCGTTCTTCCAGCCTTTTAGAAGATT
The DNA here is from genome assembly GCA_021735645.1 of Candidatus Cloacimonadota bacterium. Lineage (GTDB taxonomy): Bacteria > Cloacimonadota > Cloacimonadia > Cloacimonadales > TCS61 > Stygibacter. The sequence goes on along the minus strand of JAIPGP010000028.1, from coordinate 32,550 downwards.
CTTCTTCGGAACCTTTTGCCGGTGTATATGCCACTAAAATGCTGCCCAATAATCAGCCAGACATCGAAACCCGCTTTCATAAACTTACCGAAGCAATTAAATTTATCTATTCTTCACTGTTCTTTTCAGAATCCCGGGATTATTTCCGCAGCATCGGCAGAAAAGTGGAAGAAGAAAAAATGGCAGTTATTATCCAGGATGTTGTCGGAAACCACTATGGTGAAGACTTCTATCCCCTTATCTCCGGTGTGGGACGCACCTATAACTATTACCCTGTCCAGGATTCCAAACGTGAAGATGGCGTCATCAATCTGGCATTAGGCTTAGGTAAAACCATTGTCGATGGCGGGTCTGCCTGGATATATTCACCCCTGTCTCCTCAATCACCTCCACCCTGCAACAGCAATAAAAGCATGCTTGATAACAGCCAGAGAGAGTTCTGGTCTATCAAGATGGAAGTTATCAAAGAATTTAATCCTATCTCTGAAATGGAGTTCATGCGGAAACAATCTATAGAAAAAGCAGAAGATGATGGTGTGCTTTCTCTTTTATGCTCCACTTATGATTATCAAAATGACCGCTTTATATCAGGCATCCAGGAAAAAGGTGCCAGATTATTAGATTTCTCACCTATTTTAAAATATAAAAAAATCGCCCTCAATGATATCTTAAAAAAACTGCTGCATATCTGTCGCGAACAATATCAGGCAGATGTGGAAATTGAATTTGCTCTGGAAAAAATTACCGCTGAAACCAGCGGAGAATCTGTCTATCATCTGGGTTTTTTGCAGGTTCGCACCATGCAGACTCTGGCTGATAATGGAAATCTATCGCAACTGGAATATCTTCCCTCCGCTCTTTTAGCAGAAAGCAGCTCCGTGTTAGGTAATGGCAGAAGAGATGATATTTATGACGTTGTCTTTGTGAAACCGGATACATTTTCGGCTATAAACAGCCGCACTATCGCCCGGGAAATAGCAGAAATAAACCGCGAATTAACTACTGAGCACAGACCGTATCTGCTGATCGGCTTTGGCAGGTGGGGCTCATCAGACCCCTGGCTGGGAATCCCGGTTACCTGGAGTATGATTTCCGGTGCGAAAGCTATTATCGAAGCTACGCTCCCCCAAATGAAACCTGACCTGAGCCAGGGCTCCCATTTCTTCCATAATCTGATCGCTTTTGGCATCTTTTATCTCTCTATCCAGGAAGATAAAAAGAAAACTATTGACTGGAACTGGCTTAATGAACAGAAAATTATCAGGGAAACAGACCATGTCTGCCTGGTACGCTGCTCCCGAAATATGGAAGTGATAGTAGATTGCGTGGCAAATAGAGGAGTTATTGTAAAATGACTGATGAACTGCATATTAAAAACATCCTGAATAACCTGAATGAACGTAAAAAAGAGCTGAACTGTATCTATCAGATCAGCGAAACTCTGAATAAAGCAGATCAATCGCTGGAAAGCGTGCTGAAAAAAGTGATCTCTTTGATGCCCTATGGCTGGCAATTCAGTGATAACTGCTCCGTTCAGGTAATTTATGAAGATATCATCTTCCAAAGTCCTCAACTCAAAAAAAATGATCACTATCAGGAAAGCCCTCTGATCATTGACGATAAAATTGTCGGAAATGTTAAAATTTTCTATGATGATGATCAACTCGAATTTCTGGAGGAAGAACAGAGACTCCTGTACACTATCGCCGAAAAAATCTCTATCTTCCTGCACCGTAAACAACTGAAAAAAGTACTGGCTGAACTCGAACAGGCTTCCATATCTCAAAAACAAAAACCCGAATGGAAAACCATAATTGAATTATTACGCCAGACTGATTCTGATAATTATCTCCGTATTGCCCGCAAACTTATGAACTATTTGTTCTGGATTGGCAGAACCGAAACCGAGTGTCCTGCCGATGCGGAAGAATGCAGCACTAAGGATATCGAGCCGGAAGGTCTGCTTTTTACAAATAAACCTATCGACCGTCAGGATAAAGAAACGCTTATTCAGCAGAGCAGGCACATATTTCAACTCGCTGAGAATAATCTTGATGACGAAGAAATACTCTTGAATATCCAGAAATGGATGCAGGAAGACAGACTGAGCTTTCTTACACTAACACTAGAAGATATGGCTACCTCGCTTAGTGACATCCAGAACGCTTTGGAAAGATTCTTCTACCTCAATCTCGATAGAATTGAGCTTTCTAATTATACGAAAAAGAACCTTAGCGTTTCACTTATCCTCCGATTCTTTACTGACCAGCTGGAATTTATCAATATTGCCAAGCATTTTGTGGACATTAATTATTTCCGTGACCTCACCAGACGCATGATCTTCCCCGCAAACAGCCATGGTAAACTGGGCGGCAAAAGTGCCGGTATCTTTCTGGCAAAGAGCATCACTTCTTCTCTATTTGGTAATAAACTGCATGGCATCAATATCTGCTACCCCAATACATGGTGCATTACTTCTGATACTATGCACCGCTTCCTGTATTACAATAATCTGGAAGAGATCATCGAGCAGAAATATAAAGACATTGAGCAGATTCGCTCCGAATATGCCAATATTATTCAGCTTTTTAAAAATTCTCATTTCCCACCGGAAATTATCAAAGAATTTAACCGGGCAATCGAAGATTTTGGCGATAATCCCATTATTGTACGCTCTTCAAGCCTGCTGGAAGACCGTGTAGGTGCTGTTTTTTCCGGCAAATATAAAAGCCTCTTCCTCGCTAACCAGGGCTCCCGCTTAGAAAAGATCAATGCCCTGGCAGACGCTGTAGCAGAAGTTTATGCTTCAGTATTCTCCCCTGATCCCATCGAATACCGCCGTGAACGCGGGTTACTGGATTTCCACGAAGAAATGGCTATTATCATCCAGCAGGTGGTAGGTAAAAAAGTTGGTGATTATTTCCTGCCTGCCTTTGCCGGAGTGGCTTTCAGTCACAATGAATTCCGCTGGTCACCTCGCATCAAGCAGGATGACGGGCTTATCCGCATAGTTCCCGGTTTAGGAACCCGCGCCGTTGACCGGCTCAGTGACGATTATCCCATCCTCATCGCTCCCGGACAGCCTGATCTGCGCGTAAATGTCACTCCTGATGAAATATGCCGCTATTCACCCCATAAAATTGATGTTATCAACCTCAAAAAGAATACTTTCGAGACAATTGAGATCAGTGAACTGCTTAAAGAACACGGTGATGAATACCCCATGGCTGATCGTATCCTCTCGTTCTACCAGAACGGTGATATCCGTATCCTGAATAAATTCCAGATGGACTTTAAAAACGCTGACCCGATTGTCACTTTTCATGGTCTGAATCATACTTCCAAAAACTATGTGAGCCTGATCGGGGATATTCTTACCCTGCTGAAACGCAAAATTGATGCTCCTGTGGACATTGAGTTTGCCTGCGACGGTGATGATTTCTATCTCCTGCAATGCCGCGCTCAAAGCTCCAAAGTCTCTGAACAGGTCGCTGTAATCCCCAAAGATATTCCTCGCAGTGATATCCTTTTTAATGCAAATCGCTTCATCGCAAATGGCTATCTTCCCGAAATTACACACATTGTGTACGTCACTCCTGAAGGCTACAGCAGCCTCGCGACTCTGGACGAAATGAAGAACGTGGCTCGGGCTGTAGCAAAAATCAATAAACTGCTGCCCAAACGAAAATTCATTCTGATGGGTCCCGGACGCTGGGGCAGTCGCGGTGATATCAAGCTGGGTGTAAGCGTCACTTATTCTGATATTAATAACACAGCAGTATTAATTGAGATTGCCCGGAAAAAGGGTCATTTCACTTCCGATCTCTCCTTTGGTACTCACTTCTTTCAAGACCTGGTGGAATCTAATATTCTCTATTTGCCACTCTACCCGGATGAAGAAAACATTATCTTTAATGAAAAATTCCTCCTTTCAGCAGAAAATATCCTGCCCCAGATCGCTCCTGAATTTGCTCATCTGGCAGATACCGTCCGCGTGATAGATATCCCCGCTGCTCGCAGAAATCAAGTCCTGAGAATTCTCATGAATGCTGATCTGGATGAAGCCTTAGCTCATTTTGCCAGCCGTGACGATAAAAGCTCTGCTGCCTCAAACGTGATCATACCGGTAGAACCGGTTATGGAAAATCACTGGCTCTGGCGGCTCCGTATGGCTGAAAAAATTGCCAGCCTCATCAAAGCTGATCTCTTCGCTGTACAGGCTATGTATATCTTTGGCTCCGTGAAAAATGCCAATGCAGGTCCCGCCAGTGATATTGACCTGCTGCTGCATTTCACAGGTAATGACCAGCAACGCAAAGAACTGCTCAACTGGCTGCAGGGCTGGAGCTTATGCCTTTCGGAATTGAACTATCTTCGCACTGGTTATCAAACCGAAGGACTACTGGATATTCATCTGATCACAGATGATGATATTGCCCGAAACTCAAGTTTTGCTGCTAAAATAGATGCCATCACTGACGCTGCCAAACCTCTGAAAATGGGGAATCATGAAGAATCTCCCCAATAAAGAAGAAAAAGATAAGGATAAAGATGATAAATCTTCCACTCCTCCGCCCACTCGCACCTTCAAAGGGCTATGTCTAAATTGCGATCATAGATTCACCTGCACCCTACCCCGCCCCGAATCCGGTGTCTGGTACTGTGAAGAGTATGAATAACAAGCTCTCTCTGATCTGGATTACAGAAAATCAGGCTGACATATAAATCCTATAGGACATATAGTACCTATAACACTGTCTCGCAGTATCTTACTCCACTCATCATCTATCAGCAGCCTATCTATTGGAACAACAAAGCACAATCTCACAAAAAAATGTTAGATTGTGCTTTGTTGTTCTGGTTCAGGGTTTCCTTAATTGAAATGAATTGACATATTGAGGGAGAGATTAAATATTTCCGCAGGTATGAAAATGGAGATATACAGGATATTAGCGATAGATTATGGCGAGAAGCGAATCGGGTTAGCGCTCAGTGATCCGTTGCGTACAATAGGTCGTCCTTACCGGGTAGTTGCGAACACCGAGGGTTTCTGGTCAGAGCTATCAAAGATCATAGAATCTGAGCGGGTAGGCAAAGTGGTTTTAGGCTTACCTTTGAATTTTGAAGGCGAGGACACTTTAAAGACGGCTGAAGTTCGCAGATTTGGTGAAGAGCTTAGGCAGCATATCAGCATCCCCTGGGATTTTGCGGATGAGAGTTTTACTTCTGTAGATGCAAATGCAGCGTTAAAGAGTATGGGTTATAATGTTCGCGAAAGCCGGAAAGTGATAGATAAAGTAGCAGCAGCGCTTATACTGCGGAATTATCTGGAACAACAATAATGAAGTTATTTGGTGTAATAATCCTGATTCTCATATTTTCAATATTATTTATGACAATAATAAGTTATTTTCGCTCTTATGAGATTGAGGAACGTATCATCAATATCAAAGAAGGCAGCAATGCCCAGCAGATAGCTAATATACTGCATAATAACGGAATAATCCAGAGTCGGTTTTTATTTAATGTGTATGTCCGTCTTCATAAGATCGATAAACACTTGAGTTATGGTAAATATTTATTCAGGGGCAATCTTAATCTCAAGGAAGTCAGCGAGATATTGACCTCAGCAAAGATAGTATTGCGTCCTGTGACGATACCTGAGGGTTTGAGCCTGCGTAAGACCTGCCGGATACTGGCAAATTCGGGTTTTGGTTCTTATAAGAATTTCTTGAATGTTTGCAAGGACTCGGTATTTGCCAGCCGATTAGTTGGTTTTCCAGTGCGTTCTCTGGAAGGGTTCTTATTTCCGGAAACGTATCAGATAGCAGATGAAGCTTCTGTGGAATATATCATCAACGTGATAGTATCAGAATATTTTCGTCAAACCGCAGATTTAGATTACAGCACAGCTCCCCTGGACATGTATTCCAGTTTGATTCTGGCATCGATAATAGAGCGGGAGTCTAATTATCTGAAAGAAATGCCGATGGTGGCGGGAGTATATCTAAATCGTCTGGAAGATAATCATAAACTGCAGGCTGACCCGACCGTGGCATATATCTTAGATGAGCAGGGGAAACGCCGGAAGAAAATATACTATAATGATCTAAAAATAGACTCACCTTATAATACTTATAAATATACAGGACTGCCGCCCACACCGATCTGCAGTCCGGGCAAAGCAGCTATAAAAAGTGCTATCATGCCTCAGCAGACAGATAATTATTTCTTTTTTGCATCCTCGGGTGGCAGGCATGAATTTTCGCGTACTTATCGGGAGCATTTACGGAAGCAAAATGAGTTAAAGAAACAGAATGCAAGTAGATAACAATTTACTCTCCTTAGGTTTAATATTAATATTATCTGCCCTGAACCGGGCGATTTCTACGAAATATAAAACTCCTCCTGTTATAGGGTTATTACTACTGGGAGTAGTATTGGGACCTACTTTTTTGAATCTGGTGAAATATAATGAAATATTGCACTGGATCGGTGAAGTTGGCGTGCTATTACTATTATTCCAGGCAGGTTTGGAGACAGATGTAAAGCGTATTCGCCATGAATCGAAGCAGGCATTTCCTCCCGCACTGGGTGGTGTATTACTCCCATTGATAACCGGGTTCATCTTAGTGATGTTTATGACGGGTGATGTGGCAGAATCTCTGGTAGTAGGTGTGATCATGACCGCTACCAGCGTGAGCGTGAGCGTGATGACTCTCTATGATCTGGGAAAGATGAAGAGCATCGAAGGGCGTTGCATAGTAAACGCGGCAATAATTGATGATGTAATTGGCATTTTATTAATAACAGTAATTTTCGCGATATTCTCCAAGGACGAAATAAGCGAGAGCAGTGCATATCTACCATTTGTAAAAATTATCGGTTTCTTTATCATAACATATTTATCCGGGAGATACCTTATACCCGGTGTATTTAATAATTTAAAGAGGTTATTACTAGAGCAATCCGTAACCACCTTAGCGATAGCCTTTATTTTTATCTTTGCCTGGCTAGCAGAATATGCCGAACTGGCAGCTATTACGGGATCCTATTTTGCCGGGTTATTTCTAGGTCAAACTCTTCAGCATCATAAAATAAACTCAAATATTGAGATCATTGGCAAGGCATTATTCATTGATATATTTTTTGTGGGCATCGGATTAAAATTTGACCTGCTTGATATGACCCTGAATATCTGGTTTTTAATCGGCTTTAATGTGCTGGCAATTTTCAGTAAACTGCTTGGTTCAGGGATTGGAGCAAGGTTGACGGGGCTTGATAATATACGAGCCTACCGCATAGGCTCGGGTATGATACCGCGTGGTGAAGTGGCATTGATCGTGGCAAATATGGCAATGGCGCGGAATTTGATATCTCAAGAGATATTATCTGCATCAATAATAATGGTAATTGTCACTGCCATAATACCCCCAATAATGTTAAAACATGGTTTTACAAAACTACAGGGCAAAACACTGCTCGATTAGCAGCTGGAGGAAAAATGTGGAAAGAAGTAATTGACAAAAAGCTGATCGCAATCAATCCAATGATAGCAGACAAAGCAGAGTTGTTTGAAAAAATGGTCAATCATGTCTATTCTGAGGACTATATCATAAACCGGAAGAAATTTTTGCAGGCATTGCATGAGCGGGAAGAATTGTCTAACACGGAATTATATCAGGGAGTAGCCTTCCCCCATGCTCGCACTAATGCAGCAGGCAAAGTATTTGTCTCCATAATTATCCTAAATGATGGCATTGATTACGGCAATAGAGAGATGGGCGATGTGAAGCTGGTGTTCTTTTTTGGCTGCCCTGAAGACAGCAATCAGATGTATTTACGGCTGCTGGCACAGACAACGCGTCTGGTGCGCAACAGCAAGTTTCGCAATCAACTCCTGAATGCCAAAAGTGCCGAGCAGGTAGAAGAAATACTGCTGTCTTATGATGCGGAAAACCAGGAAAGTGAGGATGATGATAATTACCTGATGATCTTTGTCTTAAATAAACCAGATCTGGTATCAGATGTACTTTCTGCCATGGTGGAACTGGGTATCGATAATGCTTCACTGGTAGATTCTATTTCTATGGCGCGGAAGCTTGCTTATGAGATACCGGTATTTGCCGGATTGAGCTATATAGGTCAGGGCAATTCCAAGACCTCCACCATGATCTTCTGCCACATCAAGAGCCGTGAGACGCCGCAGAAGCTGGCTAAAATACTGAAATCTAATGGTATTGACCTGAATAAGCGTGGTACGGGCTATATTCAGACAATTAAACTGGCTAATATTATAGGTGATACTGAAGAGGATATTGATATCTAATTACTATAAGGAGTACAAATGACATTACAAGAACACTTAGAGAAATCTGGAATCTGGCTATTTAGATGGAGGAGCTATCTTCCCATTATTGTGATCGGTCTTATTTTAGTGGCAATGTACAGATTTGAATATATAGGAAAGAGTCACAAATTAGATGTTTACTGGGAGTTGTTTTGCTTACTGTTATGTTTTATTGGTCTTGGGGTCAGAATCTATACAATTGGACACATACCTAAGGGGACATCAGGTAGAAATACAAAGAAACAGGTAGCAGACAGCCTAAATACAAAAGGGATTTATTCAATAGTGCGCAATCCGCTTTATTTGGGGAATTTCATAATTTATGCAGGAGTAGTACTATTTGCTCATTCTTTTTGGATTGCTTTGATCTATATTCTGATATTCTGGCTTTATTATGAGCGGATCATTTATGCCGAAGAGTCATTTTTAATCAGGAAATTCGGGGCAGAATATCTGGAATGGGCAGAACAAACACCAGCCTTTATCCCAAGGTTTAAGAACTTTCAGAAATCAGATCTCCGATTTAGTCTGAGAAATGCCTTAAAGCGCGAATATCATGGTTTTTTTGCTTTAGTAATTGTACTGTTCTGTCTGGAAACAGCAGGTGATTTTTTTTATTTGGGCAGAATTGACTTTGATCTGGGCTGGATATTACTGGTAGGCATCAGTTTTCTAATTTGGCTCATTTTACGAAAATTGAAGAAACACACAAAAATATTAGATGAGCCGGGACGATAGATGCAGATAATTCCTGTTGATCATTCCCGATACCAGCCTCGTTATTTCAGTCTATTTTGTATTGTATATTCTACTGATTTATTTTGGAGCTTGACAATTTAAGTTGAGTTTAAATAAATTTGTCTGGTAAAATTTATAAGGAAGCGAAATGAAAAAATTAATGATCATAGTGTTATTAGTAATGGTCTGTCAGATGTTTGCTGTGGAATATAAAATAGAATTAAGCTGGGATCAATTTGCTGCAGAATGTAATGGGATCTTATCGGGAACGATTAATAATCAGACAGGGATGGTACAGGGTATAAATGAGGAGAAGGCGTTAAACAGCAGCATTAGATCATTAGGCGAGAATGCCATGAGCTTTGATGCGGGGCAGACATTTAAGATTGATTCTGAAGCTGGATATTTTTCCTTCTGGATACGGGACAAGTTTTCTGATGATGATATGAATCCTGATATGACGAGGTTAGCAGAAGCGAAGCCGGTAGTAAAAATCTGGAAAGGCGGAAATCTGATCGAGCAAATAGCAGTGCCTGCAGGTGAAGGACTGGTCTGTAAGGTTTTTAATCTTGATATCGAAACGGGCGAGATAGACAAGGAATTGCGTTATTTTCCCAAATCGAGGATGATCATCGGCATAGTGGTGGATTGCGTGAGTGGAGAAGCCTTATCAGATGTGAGTGTGAGCATCACGGATGATATGGGCAAGTCAAAAATATTGAAAGCCGGGAATGGTGGTATTTTCACTTATCCCTGTGAGATAGGTAAATATAATCTGGCGTTTTCCAAGCCGGGTTATGTAGGTTTGGAAGCACCTGTAGAAATGGGCATAGATGAGGCACCTCGTGAAATAGTGGTAGCTATGAGCGAAGAAATCAAAAATTATCGTATAGTATTGACCTGGGGCAGTCGTCCACGCGATCTAGATGCCCATTTGAGTGGTCCTAATCCAGATGGTGGCAATTTTCATATCTGGTGGCAGGATCATTATCCAATGGGTGGTAAAGATTTTCTGGATCGCGATGACCGCAGCTCTTATGGTCCTGAAACCATTACTATCTATAAACCGGCAAGCGGTACATATCAGTATTCTGTGTTTGATTATTCCAACCGGGGAGGCAAGAACTCCAGGGGCTTGGAACGCAGCGGAGCCAGAGTGGAAGTATATGGCGAGAAACGGTTAATACAAAGCTTTAATATACCTGCTGGCAGAGGTGATTGCTGGCATGTATTTAAAATTGATGATAGTCATAATATCATCCCGGTCAATACAATTGACTACGTAGGGGATGACAAACGGATACACAGTAACTAAAAATAATCTGGAGGAAAAAATGAAGAAAATTCAAATCCTGTTGCTTGCTGTTTTAGTAGCAATGCTTTTCACCGCTTGTGGTGGAGGAAAAGAGAAACTTAATAACCGAGTAGATTACCCAGACTGGTATGACATTCAGGACGATCCCAATTACGTTCATACTTTTGGAGTGGATACCAAGATGAGTGAAGAAATGGCAATTGATGGTGCCAAGACTAATGCTTTCTATGATGCAGCCTTAAATGTGAATACTAAAGTGGAAGGTATGATCAAGAAGTTTGCTTCTGAAAGCGGCTACCAGAACCCGGAAGTTAATTCTTTCATCAATAAAGCAGTGAAGCTGATTGCTGAGGCGGAATTTTCGGGAGCAAATATCACCAAACGCGAGATTTACATGGTAGAAACAGAAAATGGACCAAGATTCAAAGCTTATGTACGTCTTTCTGTACCCACTCAGACAATAAACAAGAACATCTATAATCAGATCAGCCATGAAGAGGCAATGTATAATGAGTTTAAAGCCTCACAGGCGTTCCAGGAACTGGAAAAGGAAATGAAAAACTAAAAAAGAAGTTTTTCATAAAGGATATTATTGCCCTGGCTTGATAGTCGGGGCATTTTCTTTATCAGCAAAATGAATAACCTGCTGGGGGAATGCAACACAGATATCGTTTTCTTCGAGGATTACCTTGATATCCCAGAGCAGACGCATATAAAGCGAATACCATTGACTAACAGGACTCCAGATTTTAACAGCTATATTCACAGAGCTGTCGTCAAGTTTTGCCACAAAGACCAGTGGAGCAGGATTAACCAGCACAAAAGATTCGGTATTCAGGAATTTTATGATAATATCAATAGCTTTTTGAGCATCATCTTCATATCTGATACCAATGGAATATTCAAATCTGCGAGCAATATTGCTAACGTAATTAGTGATACTGGTGGTAAATACCTTTTCATTAGGGATCCTGATATCCAGGCCATCAAAAGTGCGCAGCCGTGTGGAAATAATATTGATATCTTCTACAATGCCTACAGTGCCGTCAATATTAACCGCATTACCGATTTTCATCGGGCGTTCAATAGTGAGAAATATCCCGGAAACAAGGTTTCCAACAATACTTTGACTGGCAAAACCAATAATAATACCCAGGAATCCACCGGCAACCATCAAGCCCGAGAGCTTGATACCTAAAGCGGAAAGTACCCAGATCACAGTAACCAATACAAGGAGATAATAGACGATTTTGATGATAAGTTCCAGCCGGTCTTTATTCATTTTGGTCTTCAGTGAGCGGCGTAGATAGTTCGATATTATTTTGGCAAGGATCAAGCCCAGAACCATAACCAGGACAGCAAATAAAATATTGGAAAGTTTAAGATTGCCATATACTATGTGGTTAAGGTTCATATTCCCTCCAGCATGATAGCCTTTTTGGAAACAACAGATAGTCTTTTAAGAGAATAAAGTTCAGGTGATTTCTTCATTTCTTTATGAAGTGCTGAGCTAAGGAATTGAATTTCCGCAACTTCTTCTTCCAGCACTTTCATTTGAGCTTTCATGGAAACGCAGTTTTGATTGTAATAAATTTTCATGCCAACCCCATTAAAGAGGGCTTTGTTCACAGTAACCCATTCATGACTGGCATTATCAATATCGAGTTTTATTATTCCCTCAACCATCGGATCAGTTTCCGGTTCTTCCAGAAAAATTCTGCTTTTCCAGTACTTGCAGATAAATCCATTTCGGGGTTCGCCATACAGTGTGTACCGAGGTTTAGTGAAAGTAAAAACATCTAAAAGTTCAAATTTCCCTTTTTTACCGACAAAAACACCGGTCTCTATCGGGAAAGTCAGATACACGGTTTGCTTAGTTTCCGGCTCAAGCATAATCTCTCGAGCAAATTCGATCATCAGATAAGAAGCTACCGGGCTGGGTAGATTAATAGGTTCTACCGGAGCAATCAAAATATCAGAAAGATTCATTAAAATGAGTTTTTCGACAATATTTCCCGCACAGTTACGCAAATATGAAAAGCTGTTCTGGGCTTGCAAAACTGTAATTTGCAGGTCGGATTGATTGATATCGCAAGGTATTGTATGTTCTCCAAATATCATGTAACTTCCTATTTTTTTTTAGATTTCTATTATTTTTTCACGATTGAAATCAAGCTGCTGGTTTTTACTTACATAGCCCAGGGGGTTTCGGACAATAACAGTATCTCCGATTTTTCTCTGATCTGTTTTATGGCAATGCCCGCAAATCCAGAGACATATTTGAGGGTTAGCAAGTATCAGATCATTTAGATTATTACCATAGCAATATTGCAGAGCAGATTTCATATAAACTTCGGGCAGAGATTCATATACAGGTACGTGATGAGTTACAACCACAGTTTTCTCATGATAATGCAGCTCGAGTTCTGATTGAAGAAATTCCAGTGACTGCTGATGATAATTCACCATATCTTCGACCTGAATATTTACCAGTTCTTTGAAAATAGTTCTTTTCTGAATAAGCCGATAGTCATTCATCATTTCCTGCACTTCTGAGCGCTGCCTGAGGGGGACATCTGTCCAGAGGGAAGTGAATATAAAGCGGACATCGTTATAGAGGATGCTGGTATTATTGAACTGAGTGATATTATCATTGATCTTTTTGTAGTAAGCAGGGAAAGCGGTATTGATCTCACCGCGGTAAAATTCATGATTGCCGAATATAGAAAAAACCAGCTGAAAATCTTTATTGATAGTTTCATAGAATTCTGCTGCCCAGTTTGAATACACATAAGGCACAGTATCACCTGCCAGGATAAGCAGGTCAGCCTGGGGAATCAGCGGATTTTCACTAAGCCATTTTCGATTTTGCGGAAATTCCAGATGAATATCTGAGGCAATCTGAATTTTCATAATCAACTTAATCTTTGCAGGCAGGAAAGGCGGAAACTGCTGCCTGAGAGTTATTTTTGCAATTCGTAGAATTCCACCCTTCTGTTCAAAGCTCTGCCTTCAGGAGTAGAATTAGTGGCGACCGGGTTGCGGTGTCCCATTGCAGAAGTAATCAACCTGGAGGGCGAAATTCCTCTATCAACCAGCATCTGTTTAACAGCCATGGAACGTTTTTTAGACATTCTGAGATTAACAGAATCAGAACCTGTGTTATCAGTGAATCCTCTCACTTCCAGAACCAGGTCAGGATTCTTTTGCATTGCTTCTGCCACGTATTCAATAATCTTGAGTGAGTTCTTAGTTGGCTTTATACTATTAAATTCAAACGTAACAGCTTCAATATTTACCAGATCCACAGCTTCGATCACCCCGTGCCCAAATTTATATACTAGCTCCAGACCAAATTCATTAACATAATCAGGAGCTTCCGAATCTGCCAGCATATTATCTGTCTCGCCAAAGATCAGACTGCGTTTATAATTTAGATTAATAGAGAAGTGTTCACTAAGCCGGTTTTCCAGACCTAATCCGGCAAAAGCATAGAGGTTATTATATTTTTTATCATAGTTAAAGACATCTGTAGGCAAAGCATCTTCATTTGTAACCTGCCATTGCATATTTCCCAGACCTATTTTTAGATAAGGATTTGAGCCCAGGTCAGGCAGGAAATTATAACGAAGAGCAAAATCTATATTGATAAATTTGGTTTCAGCATTAATTTCTTTAGCTGATGACCAGGCAGAGAAACCGCTTGCTTCCGGGTCACTGGGGCTGGTTTTTCCATAGCTGCCAGCGAGTTCAAAGGCAAAGTACGGAGTATAGTTATATCCTAGTCTGGCGCCGAAATTAAATTTAGCCAGAGAACCTGGGGCACCGTTTCCTGCCAGCCTGAAGACATTGATATTTAAACCGGAATAATAGGGATATTGTTTCATTTGATAGCGAGTCGCAGCAGAAAGCGATGATATCAGCACAATAAATAAAACCAAAATCCAAAATCTTTTCATGACTTTCCATCCTCAACCAGATTTTTCATACGCCTGTGTATCGCCTGATAATGATCTCCCTCCCAGTAGATATGCCCGCAAAAGCGGCAAATCCGAAAATGGGAGTGATGTGTCAGTACATACTCAGGAACGGAGTTTATTATTTTTTCCTTAGCAATCTCGTAAAGTATTTTATTGCAGAGCGAGCAGCGGGAGAAAATAAATACTGGATCAAACTTCAGGATTGAGCTGATTTCCTGCACTTGTTCATCTACCTGATCAGAATTTATCAGAATGATCTTAAGATCAGATTTTGCGTGAGCTTCCTGATGAGATCTTGTGAGTATTATCCGCTTATCTCTGGCCGCAATCCGTTTAAAATTATCGAAACTGATCTGCTTATATATTGCACTATCATAACCTAGAAACCGCAGATTTCTTGCCAGTTTTGACAGGTTCTCACGCAGCAGGAAACGGGGCAGCAGCAGCTTTTGTTTCAATCGAATTTCCCTGTCTCAAAGAATTCATCTATTTCTGGAATATTGGCATTACCGGCATCTTTAAGGCTGCCATGATAGAGCAGTTTGCCTTTATGCAAAAAGATTATGGAATCGGCAATGCGATGAATGCTGGCAAGTTCATGAGTAACTATGACAATAGACATCTTCAGTTTCTGTTTAAGATTAAGAATTAGTTTATCCAGGCTGGCACTGGTGATGGGGTCTAATCCCGCCGAAGGTTCATCGCAAAACAGTAATTCAGGGTCAAGTGTAATAGCCCGGGCTAGAGCAACCCGCTTCTTCATCCCACCAGAAAGCTCTGAAGGACTTAGATATTTAGCATAAGCAAGGTTAACCAGGTCAAGTTTTAAATTTATTATCCTTTCCATGATCTCAGGAGGTAACTTGGTGTGCTGTTCCAGAGGAATTGCCAGGTTTTCGGCAACAGAAATAGAGTTCAGTAAAGCTCCACCCTGGAAAAGTACACCAATTCGTTTGAGTACTTTATTATATTCCAGCTCATCCATAGAGGTTATTTCTTCATCAAAAATCTTCACGCTGCCGGAATAAGGTTCATAAAGCCTGAGGATATTCTTGAGAAGTGTGGTTTTTCCACAACCACTGCTACCCAGAATCACGGTAATTTCACCAGCTTTGATATCTACACTGATATTATCAAGAATGACTTTCTCACCATATCTGGCGATTAAATTGCGAACTTCTATAATATTATTATTCATCTTAATTATAATAAAAAATCATACTGTTGACAGCATCCAGAACAATGATCCAGAAAATGGAGGCAACTACTGAAGCCGTAGTAACTTTTC
The DNA here is from genome assembly GCA_021735645.1 of Candidatus Cloacimonadota bacterium. Taxonomy (GTDB): domain Bacteria; phylum Cloacimonadota; class Cloacimonadia; order Cloacimonadales; family TCS61; genus Stygibacter. Next base: position 16,879 of record JAIPGP010000028.1, on the reverse strand, counting down.
CTACACCTTCTGCCCCACCTTTTACGTTTAGCCCATAATATACACCAATAATAACAATGACCCAGGAGAAAACAATACTCTTGCCCAAAGCAATGGAGAAATCGCGAAACGAAATAACGCTAAAAACCCGAGACCAGAATAAACCCGGGGCAATATCAAGATAATAAAAACCAATTATCGCACCGCCCAGAATACCCACAAACATTGATAAAGTAACAAGTAATGGCATACAGATCGTCATAGCATGGAATTTGGGAACAACCACAAACCTGATAGGATTGAGAGCCATCATTTTGAGCGCATCAATCTCTTCGGTAACTGTCATTGTAGCTATTTCCGAGGCAATAGCGGAACCGCTTCTGCCGGAAACCATTATTGCCGTGAGAATTGGTCCCATTTCTGAGACCATAGTAACAGAAATAAGGTCTGCCAGATATATATCTGCCCCGAACTGGTGAAGTTGAGCAGCAGATTGCAGTGCCAGAATAAGACCCAGTATGAAAGATAGAAGGGCAATAATGGGAATAGCATCAATGCCAATGAGAAGCATCTGCTGAATTACAGAATCCTTTCTTTGACCTTTATGGTTAAAAATCCCTACTACTGACCAGTATAATATATCTGAAAGCAAATACATAACTTTCCGGGATTGCTGCAAAGTCTGGAAGATGAGTTCTCCGGTTCTTTCAAAATATCCCGGTATTACCGGCTGTTTTATATCATCTTTTAATCCGCCTTGAAAAGCATTAAGGGTATGCTCAACCTCCGGCGATATATTTTCAAAGCTGGCATCGGGAAACCGCGTACGCAGGTAATCAATAAAAACAACTCCCGAGCTGTCTATTTCGTCCACCAGTTTGAGATCAAAATTTCTGATCCCACTTAATGGGACTTTTACAAATTCCTTCATTATATCAGGAATGGATTCCTTATTAAGAGCTCCCTCAAAACTTAATGTGGATTCAGATATTATCATTGTTCTTAACGTAATAGATAAGTGAATCTAAGAAAGAGACTTTGTTGGGTTGTAATATAATCTGCCTGAGCTTCCGATTCCTTTGAATAAAACTTGAGCCGGTAATCAAGAGAAATATATTTAAACAGCTTTACATTGAAAATATTTTCCAGGTCCATTGTATAATTTTTAGCGGCATCAAATGGAAAAAGAAAATCAGCAGTAAGGGAATAATTGACATTTCTGAGAATTTGAAGGTCTCCCACTAGCGAGGCTTCAATACCTTCATAATAACTCGATTCCTCCTCTGTATATATCCGGTAAGTTGTTTCCGGAACAGAAAGAGAATCCGTCCATTCTGAAGAATTGGAAAAGACATTATTCCGAAGGTCCTGTCGGGAACCGAGACCCACCCGGAGATTCATATTTGATCTGGCAGTATTAAGGAACTGGAAATTGAGACCAAATCCTTCTTTGAGGATCATGGGGAAAAAGGAGGGACTGGTATCTATAGTACTGGCATAATTTCCCATCGATAAAGTATCGCCGCTTGTAGAGATTTTTATATAATTAACATCATAGTCTTGAACAGGGAAGAAATGTGTATTTAGATCAAACCTGCCATAAAATCCGAAAACAGAGATCACATTAAAAATTACAGTGTTCTTGAGATCAAAATCATCCAGATCAACCCGGAACTGAGCATTATCTTCATCTTTATTAGTACCAAGTTCTACCAGATTTTTAAGAGAATACTGTAATCTTTCCCTGTTATAATAAGCAGAATTATCAAGCTGGGCATTTACGTTAATTGATAGCTTGGTTTCATCTCTATTCTCAGAGTTATTCGTATTTAAATTTACATTCATGTGAATGGCACTGCCAAGAGCCCAGTTAGTATTCCTCTTTTTAGAATCTGCTTCATTAAGCACTCCGGCTCCTATGAGCGAGTAAATCCCCGTATTCTCTTCTTCTTCCACCACCAGTGACAGACGCTGGCAGACATTTTCCATTACTTCAATAGTGGTAAAGTTCCTGTATGAATTAAAGGATTCACTGTTTAAAGTCACCTTATATGTGCCTGGTTTCAGCACCCAGATGTTTGTTTTTTCTCCCAGATTTACATCTGCCGGATAATCAATACCATAATCAAAACCATCTTCATTATCATAAATAGTATAACTTACTTTTACATAATTACGCTGTTCATCCATCACATCCACGATCAGGCAACCCCAGTCAGGTTCTACATTATAGCGCCAGCGAGGCTTAATATCAACTTTCTTTGACATCATCCGTGACTCTCGCATTGAGCCATATTCCACATTATATATTCCTTCCCTAAGGGGTAATTCTTCACCCATCCTGGCACTTCCTGCCATTTCTCCATTTTTGCCATATACATAATAATAAGGTTCGTTTTCTTCACCGGAAAGATTTGGCAGATATAATAAACCTATCCCCCGCTCATCAGTTGAGATTGTATCACCGATTACTTCTGCCGAATAATCTACTTCCTCATATCTTGAGACTGCGCTTTTTTCGGTCTCCTGCAGTTCTTTAAAACCGGTAAATTTGTTGAGAATCCGGACAATAAAATTATCTGTTTCATGGAGGATCATTTCATTCACTTTCTGGACGAATGCCTCTATATCATCCTTCTGAATTCGGGCAGTTCGGTCGATATTATAGGTAATATCTGCTTCAGGAATTTCTTTACCTGCTTCATTCATTTTCATAAAGGAAAACTCAATATTCAGATGTGCCTCCGAAAGATAGGCAGTTTCATAAATTTCCAGATTATTTATGGCAATATTGATTTGATAATCAGGGTAATCAACTGTCATGGTTCGATCTGCGCTGTCAAAAATGTTATATCTATTAATCCGCTTTGTTACTAGATCAGGAATAGCATCTTGCAATCTGACCCCCCACAGTTGATAATCCATATAACGTATCTGAGGTCCATAATGCCTTTTAACTATCTGCTTACGGGTATAAGTTTGAGAAATTCGAGCATCCTGGATGATCACTGAATATGGCAGAGCGTTATCCTGAAACAAGTCTGTTCTTTCATCATGATTATTATAATCAAATATGTAATACTGCTTCTCCATCATCTCACTCACACTGCAACCTGCCAGAAAAACTAATAAAACAATTACTGATAAATATTTCTTATTAATTCGCATAATTCTATCCTGCCTTAATTTCGCCTGTTTCTTAATAACAACGTGGGGTCTTCAGATATCCGTCTGGAAAAATCTTCCAGATAACTGGCTGCTTCTCGCAGAGATTCTATCATATCTAATACATCCTGCTGATTCTTTACAAATGAGAGGTCTATTTTTTTAACTGTCTGATTTATTTGACTGATCATAATATTTGTATCATTAACTAATTCAACTAAATTTAATTCTGCTAATTGTGCTGATACCGTCTCAAAGTTGCTTAGCATGGTATCCACTTCACCTGATTGAATTATCGAGTTTATGCGAAGGAGAACTTCATTAGTAGTATGCAGCATCTGGGTTAACTCGGCTGTGGTGCTGTCAAGATTGACTACAATATGTTCTATCGGTTCCTGATTAGCGATTAAAATAGTATCGACACTGCTAAGGATTGAGGATAATTTCTGCTGGTTTTCTGTATTGGTGATCTCCAGGATATTATTCATAATCATTTCCAGCTTTTCTGCCATCACCTCAGCCTTGCCTGTAATATTGTCCAGTACAGAGATTCCCGGAGTGATCTCGCTGCCAGGTTTTAAAGAAGCGGCTTCATTGCTGCCACCGGTTAATTCCACGATTTTTAGCCCAGTAATTCCCACCAGCACCAGATGTGCTTCCACATCAGTTTTAATCGGTGTTCCGGCAGTGATACTGATCTTGACTCTTACTTTGGTTACGTCTTCAGATGAAATTTTAATGTCTTCAACTTTACCAACCTCTATTCCATGATACCGTACCTGACCACCCACCTGCAAGCCATTGACAGAAACGTCCAGATAGGTTATATAGTAGTAATCCCATTTCTCCATCAGTTTTTCGCCGGCAATGAACACTATTGCAGCAAACAATAGCAACGACAGGATAGTAACAAATATCCCTAACCGTATCTTTTGCGCTCGTCCTACCATAATATCTCCAGTTCCCTTCGCAGGGATGGTTTTTCTTTCCAGTTTTTTTTATTGCGCTTTCTTCACATGTTGTCAAGTAAAAGATTTTTCTCCTGCTATCCAACTAAAAAATTATCTCTACCCACATCGATAAACTGAAGGTCGTCAATTTATTGTTTGCCTTATTATTGTTATTTATTTTATACTCACTAGTCAAACCGGCAGTAATGCTCTTAGAAAAATCATATGAAATCTGAGGTCTCAAACTGAAATTCATCTGATCTTCATCTTTCTGCGTTTCATTATCATAGCCAATACGTGTACTCCAGCTCTTACTGTAAGTAGCATTCAAACTCAAGGTTGCTTCGTTCTTGATATAAAAACGTTTCTTCATCAAGGGCAGTTTCAAACCCTTCTCAGCCGAAAATGACCAGCTCAAATCCATTGTCGCTGATTGATTCGTAGAATTGCGAACGATGTTTCCCTGCTCCTGATACTGGATAATTTCTGATTGTGAATGATTCAGGTTAAATCTGGAAGTGATGTCCTTTATCCAGTTTCCCTGCCACGAAAGAAGCGGACTAAAACTAAGCGATTGCTCTTCAGAAGTGGGCTTCTCCCAGTCCACTACTCCTGTTTGTTTATTGGTAACTGCATAACTGGAAGTTAAGGAACTGCTTTTAAGTATTTCGCTGATTCCCAGAAGATTCTGGAAATCACTCAATGTTACCCGCACATTAGGAAAATTTGTGGTTATTGTCTGGGTTGTAGAGCTAGTGTATTTCTGCGATATCTGCCAGTCAAAGCTCAAGCTGGTTGTCAAATTACGCCAGATCGGGAAGCCAGTCGATACACTCACACCATTGATGTCTTGACGCATGGTTATTTCTTTTTCTATATTAGCGCCTGTGCTGTCTTCAGTGTCTTCTTCCGTGAGTATATGTGGAAATCCCAACTGATATTCCAGCGAAGGTCGCTGTTTTAGATCGTCATAATCTGTACTGTAGCTGTTATCAAAATCTATGTTCAAATTCTCTAATCCGCTGATATATTCCACCGCTGCTTTAATTAAATTCACCTTTACCACGGGCTCGGTTTCCTCACCAGCTACTTCACCCTGTTTTTCGCTGCCAGCTTCACCCTTTTCCGGTTCTCTACCGGTTAATTCAGCTTCTTTTCTCTTCTCATCTTCTGCTAGCTGATTCTCATCAGGTTGACGCAGCTCGTTTTCAGGCAATCGCATCTCATCTGGATGAAATTTCTCTTCTGGATTCTCAAACTTATCTGGATTTAATCCACCTTTAGAATCTTCCTCCGTTTTCCCAGCTCCTGCTCCCGGCTTGCCTGGCTTTTCACTACCCTGGTCTTTACCGGCTGGTGCATCTTTCCAGACCCAGTTCACAAAACTCATCATTACATCATGGTTCTTCAATGTCAGCCTGGTGCCAAAATCCCGATCTACTCCACCCTGATAGTAATAATCATCTTCATCACTATTATATGTCCTTTTATTGGTTTTATCGCTGTATTTGATCTTTAAGGTCGAACTATAGGATAAAATATTACTGAGATACTTGGGACTATAAGAGAGATTAATTGTCTGGTCACGGGTCTTTTCGGTTCCTATATTATAGTCCTGCCAATATTTCTCCAGCATCATATCCCGCGTGGTTTTTAAGCTGTAATCCGAAGTGAAATCAGTCAGGATATCATACTTCACGCTTGATGAGGTGGTTAAAGTCTTGGTATTGATCACATTCGGAGTCAACTCCCAATGGGCACTATCTCCATAAGTTTTCCAGCTCCAACGCCGTCCCTCAGGTAATTCCGCTTTATAAGTCAAACTGCTGGTATATGATTGAGGTATCAGATAGAACTTATAATTTTTCAATATTCCTATCCCCACTTTATCTTTGGGAATAGTCAATTTATAGGCATGTTTCACCTGATACGTCAAGGTAGTATCCGCGGACGCCGGCTTCACATCAAATTTCTTCTCTATATAACCGCTTAAAGTTGTTGCCTTAAAAGTCTTATCCACAAATCCGTTCCAGAGCTTCCAGCTCGTATTGGGTGATTTATTCAGACCCAGTGTCAAATCTGCCCGATATTTCAGGAAATGACTCTGCTCCCGTTCCTTGTCCTCGTCATTCAGATATTCCCATAAAATATCACTTCTGTTCATAAATCTGGCAACTTTATGGTTCTCCTGCCGACTTAAAGCCAGTGGCAGATTTACTCCCCACTGGGCGGGAAAGAATTTATGAAGATTTACATTACCATTTATATTTAAAGATTGAATTTTTTCCGTATTAGGTACTGTACTTTGTCGCGTCGCACTATTTTGAAAGTTATCAGTTTTCCATTCTGTATTAATATCCAGACTGGCAAAATCTGCCATTTGCAGATTCACCGTGCCTCTCGCGGCATAGCCAACATCATTATATGGTTCTGCGACACGGATATCATCAAAATATACTCGACCTGAGAATGGTGCATCTCCATTATTTTCCACACCCAGACTAACCTCTTTGATATTGCTCAAAGTGGGTTCCTTGTGCATTTCTATCCGCATATCATCATGATAATAATAACTCAGATAATCACTTTCTTGCACATAACTGCTGTCTTCCAGATCAGGTGACTTCAGATATGTTAGTAAGGCAAAATCAAGATCAAGGTTGATCCAGCTGTCTTTATCCATTTCTACCTGATAATCACTGCTGTCTAAGGGATAAGTCACTTCATAATAATTCGTTGAGTCTGCTCCTATCCGAATTATCAGATCATGAGGTTGATCTGCTGTCATATTTTCCGGCTTCTCGGAATACACCCAAAACCTGATCCGATTATAATTCAGAAAATTGTATGAATCCTGAAATTTCTGGCGAACCAGACCATGATGTGACGACTGAAGATTTGTAAAATCTATATATAAGGACTGCTCCAGCGTCTCTTCACCACTTTGTTTGATCACAGAACCCGGTGCTGGTGTGTAATGCAGACTTTTTTGATTATCAATGATACTCACCTGCATCTTTTCACGTTTGTTTTCCAGTTCATATTCACTGATGATATTCTCCTGGTCATCACGAATAAAGTTTGATTCCCATTTATTACCTATCATATCTACATTTACTATCTTAATTCGAGTTTCCTCTTCTACTTCAAACCATACCCTCGCAAAACTTACCCGTTCCAGATCAGGTGATATATTCTTATTACTCACTTCCCGGAAATTTTCCTCGTCATCAATGGGTATCCGGTATAAATACCAGCCATTATACACATTCTCCAGAAATACCGTATCCTCCAAGGTTACCGAATACTCAAAATACACATCCGAATCGTTCAATTCTCCATTGTTATCAAGGTCTTCTGTATCCAGTTTCTTATTATTTTCTGTGCCGTTTATCTCGGGATAATCTTCCTCATCATCCTTATCACCATCATAATTATCCTCAGGATCATCTCCCGGCTCACCATCTGCTATGCCATCCAGACCAATATCTTCATCCACATTATCATAAATGTCAAGCTGACCGTCTGATACTCCCCCATTCTTGCCATCTTCGGTATTTAATACCCCTTCTCCTCCAAAATCTGTATAAAAATCCTCATTGATGTCTCCAATATCTATATGCATCACTACCGGTGACTGATTTTGACTTAAACTATCCACCTTCACCAGTACTTCCAGATACTTCTTGGTCGAAAAATCAATCTGATTGCCCACATACTTCATTAATCCACCCCAATAACGGTTATTCACTCCAGGGCTGTGTATATTGGGCGGTCGAAGTTTCAAGGCTATTACCTGAATTTCTTCATCTTCTTCATCACTCGTTAATGATTCCGGGTCATATACATCCTTACGATAAATATTCTGAGGATTATACCAGTTCGGCAATGCCTTTGCCAGATTGGTGTCATAAGGTTTGGAAGCAGGAGACCAGCCAGATCGCACTACTCCCAGAGGAAAGCTCTCCTGAATTGCTTCCATATCGTCTAAATAGGCTTCCTCAGGATTATCAGGATTACCATATACCTTTGGTAAGCTCATTGCCGCTTCCCCGCTGATCGTCAATTTTGAATCCTCATCAGTGGCTATCAATGGCAGCCAGTCAATAAACTTCGTTAAATAGGGCAGTTCATACTCCATACGGCTATCTATCGCACTCAGGATCAAGGTTTTATTCTCACTGCCTATCTTGGGATGATCCTCCTTCACCTGCTCATCCTGATAGACAAACGTAGCTCCTATATTAAAATTATCACTGTAATCCCAATCCGCCCGAAATCCTGCTAAAGTCTTGCTGTCCACGGTAAAAATTGATTTATAATTATATGTGATATTCAATACCGCATCAGGGTCCCTTGCCTCAGCAATCATAAACGTGATTATCCCAAATTCATTATCTACTATGTAATCAACATTTTCCTTCAATTCCCGCTCAGTGGCTCCTTCTCCCAGTTTTATTGTTACACTGCCCGGCAATATATTCGGCACCAGAGTTATCTGGTCATTACTGACCTTTCCCTTTACAACTATCTTGAGGTGAATTTCATCATAATTCACTCGATCCTTCTCATAGATTATCCCGTCTCCCACTCCTCTAAATGGCTCGAGAAATGCGAATGTTAAATAGCCAGATGCCAGTGAAACTGTCTCATCTTCTCCATTAACCACACCATCTCCATTTGTATCTAAGCGCAAGTATTCATTGTAGCTGGTTCCTGCCGGCAGCGGAGTAGAATATTCAGCTGGACAGGTTATTGTCTGTGTCCCGTCCGCTGAGAGGTCATCATATACATAAAGCTCAAATCCTTCACTCTGAATTCCTTCTCCAAAACTATAAATATTACGCGCTTCAAGTTTCCAATAATCAGGGTCCTCTTCCAGCGATTGATTATGTTTCTTAATTATCTTCACTTCGATGGGATTATATTCTGCGGTGCGATGCCCCACCAGAGTGCCATCGGATAATTGATATGCTACTCCCAGGGCATGCAGCTTTGTTATTGTCCGGTTGATATAAAGCAGTCCCATGTTGTAATCAAAAGTGAAATCCGTTCCCTCTACTAATTCTGTGAAACTATATATATTATCATCAGATGGATCATAAAGATTGATGCCATCCAGAGTTAAACCCTCATTGTTACTCGTGCCATCATCAAAATATACGTGCAGCGTTCCGCCTACCGGCAAAAGGTCATCAGCCCCAGCCTTCATTATCCATCTACCACCATTGGTGCGGATGGCATTTCCTTCCCAGCCAGCAGGATAATCCACTCCCGCTACCTCAGTATCTCCAGCATCTCCATACAAAGTATATAAATACCTCGGATCAGTAATAAAATAAAACCGGAATTTATCGTATCTATCACTCGCATAAGCCGTCGAATCCGGTCTGCTGTTGCCATTCCACTTCTGCTGGTCTTTCTGTGCTTCATCCTTGCCTAAAATCGCTGTTACATGAAGATTACCAAACTCCATGTCTGTCTTCACACCAAATAATCCCTTCGAGGATGCTGAATAACTTATATACTGCGAACCTGTCAGCGCCAAGGCAATATTACCACCCTCTATGCTCTTGATCACCTCATCTTCTGTTCCTTCATAGCTGATCTCCACTACATCATTTGTCGGCGTAAAACTGTCATCACTGCTCGATTGATGACTCACATTCACACTGATCTTCTCCCCGATCTTCCCCCGCAAACGCAGATTAAGCTCCTGCTTCATCGTTAAATCAAAATCACGGTTATCACCCGACTCATCTGTTGTCCGATTGCTCTTGCTGCTGCTGCCGCCTATGGTGATCTTCTCACTACCATCCAGACTCAAACTTCCTGCCTGATTCCCAAGAATTCCACGTACTATCTTCGATTTCCGTGCCGCTGCCGGTAATTTAAAAGTGAAATCTCCTATTAATCCCTGTCCGCTGCTCCGCTCCTTCTCTGCCAGTAATTCCTTGCTGTTCGTAAATAACTCATCTCGAAAAACCTTCCTGAATACCTGTTTAAAATAACTACTATAGCTCATGCTGTAACGCGGATAAAGATTCGTTATTGAACCCCAGCTTACTACAAAATACACCCTCTCGAGCTCCTGATCTATCTCCACTTCTGTTTTAGTTTTCATCTCCCGGAAAATTATTGCCTGATTGCGTACCATACTCAAACCGGCGGGAATCTTTAATAAATCTAATTCAGCATTCTCTACTTTGGGTAAACCTGTTAGATAATATTTGATTGGAAATGTGTTTGCTTTCAGACTGCCCATCAGAAATATAGCTATCAATAACATTGAACTGCGGACCACAAACCAGCGAGCTCTTTTGCCTGACTGACTATGATTCATTTTGCTTGCTTCTCTCAAAAATCCCACACCTTTATCCAATTTATGCGGCTATTTCTTGCCACTGACCAATTGCATTAACTCTTCGGTTCCGGTCAATCCGAAACTCGCCCTATGATTAGAGCCAACCCGTCCAGCGTTAATGTCTCATCAACTACATCAATTAATTTCGAAAATCTGGAAACTAACTTAGCAATTCCGCCTGTCGCTACCACCTTTATTGGATTTAGTGTGCTGAATTCTTCTCGCAACTGCAAGATGAACCCATCTATCATCAGGGCATGACCCCGAATTATTCCCGATAACATCGCCTCACGTGTGCTTGTGCCCAGTAAACCAAACTCCCCGCCAAAATCTACACCAGTCAATTGAGCGGCTTTACTCACAAGTCCCTCGGCAGATGTCTGTAAACCGGGACAGATAACTGTCCCATAAAAATAACCATCAGCCCCCGTCAACTGAATCGTCGTCGCTGAACCAAAATCACACACAATACAATTGCACCTATATTTCTCTAAGGCTGCAAATGCGTCAACAAGTAAATCTGCTCCTATATAAGAAGCATCTGAAACCGGATAGGTTAATCCCAAGTCTGTCTCACAGGTCACATTGATCAATCTGCATCCTAAATGATGCTCCGTCAACTCCCGAAATACACCAGTTAACTTCGGTACTACACTGGACATGGCTGCTATTTCTGTAACTGATAGATCAATGCCCCTGCCGCCTGCTAAACTCTGCAGAATACTCCAGTATTCATCAGCAGTACGCTTCCGGCGACTCTCAATCCGCCAGAACAACTTCTTCGCTCCAGTATATACACCCACTACTGTATGCGTGTTACCTACGTCAATTACAACCTGTTGACTTTTCATAAAGGTTAAAAAGTTAACAGGTTCAATTATAGTCAAGCAAGTTTTTTATCTCACTTCTCAACTATTGCCAAAACAACAAAGCACAATCTCAAAAAAAAGTGTGGAATTGTGCTTTGTTGTTTCCTCTGGCGGGTAGTTTATGGGATATAGCTATGTTCTTATAGGTCTTATAGAGTCTGGATGATGATCTGGGGACGGATTACACCTGCCCGGATCTGGGTGTGACCATCAATGAAGATGTGGCTGCCGTGTTTTTGCTGGAAAAATTTGAAGTATTCCTCGGGTAGAGGGAAATTCCCAAAACCCTGGGTGATCACAATTGGGAAAGGAATGTTCTCATTGCCAGTGAGCGCTACCCCGATATCTTCACCTGTGAACTGCGTGAGTTGACGGTAATGGATAGAGGGTGCCACTAAACCTTTGTACCCGAGTTCGGCAATCTTCTTTAGTCCAGCGAAATCAATCTGTTCTTTTAATACAAGGATAGAATCCTCCTGGGGACTCACAATCAGGTCAATGCTGGGACAGAAAATTAATTTTCCGATCGCTTGTCTGCCAAATCCCACCACGCCATGAATTTTGCAGCCGGTATATTTAATGCTTACTTCCCGCTGCGGAATAACCTGTTCAATCACCCCGGAGATACCGGCGTAATGCTTGAGCGGATTTTTATCGTAATGAATGGTAATTGTGCCTTTTTTGAGGTTTATATCTGTGATAGAGCCTGTAGCCGGAGCCAGGACGGAATTATAGCCGGCAGAATCAGCCTGTCTGTCCACAGGATCAGCCATTTTGTCTGCGCTCATTTTATCAGCCATGATGGCTTTCATTCTGTTTGCTCTATCCAGCCGGCAGGCAGCCAGCAGATCACCGGTATAGACGAAATCGCCTTCCCGCACTTTCAGGTAGCCTTTCAAATGGGCAGGTTTTATACCCAGACGGTCGGAAATTTTAACTTTTACCGGTTTATCTGAATAATCTTGAACTTCGTGCAAAATGAGAGTACCCGACTCATAATTAATGTTTTCAATAATACCGCGTACAGGTGAGCAATAGTGGTCTGCATAACCATACATCTGTTCTTTGACTGAGAGCTTTTCACGTTGGACGATTTTTTGTCCGATCTTCACAATATCGCCAACTTTTACTTTCAGGCTGGCAGCCAGATTATCTTTATCCAAACCGGGCATGGCGCCTTCGATAAGAGTGATAATATACAGGCGGGGCGGGTCACTAAGGTTTTGTGCCACTACCATGCCTGGCAGCACTTTATCCTGGGGTTTCACCAGAATATCACCCAGATAGGGAAGAATAACTCTGCGGCTGAAATCTCCCTGTTCAATAGGACTGTGAATAACCTGCAACGGAAAAACGTCACTCAAAGAAACGGGCTCAGCAGCAAATTTATATTGCTGCCTGATGATATCTATCTCATTATCCGCTTCCGGGAAAGTGGCATCTATATAGAAAGGCAAAGCAGACTCAAAAGAAAGCTCTGTAGCATTATCATTGAGGAAAAAACCCTTATTTAACTTGATCTCAAACTGGCGTTTGTGTTCAGCAGCAGGAACAAAGTATCTCTTCCCCGCAAGTACTTCCAGCTGCTCATTGTCATAACTAAGAGTGAGCACCTGTTTTCCTGATTTCCATTTAGCTGCCTGTGGTCTTATGTGCCAGCCCAGTTCCTGCAGACAATTATTCAGCAGCAAACCGGCAGCAGCCTGAGGGTCAATTTGAGAAAGCTTGCCCAGGTGCGGAGAAATGAAATCTTTATCACGCATAATAAGAGTAAGCCCCTGAGTCTGCAAACCGTCACTGATCAGCATAAGAGCCTGGTTAGCATTTTGGGTATGTGAGATTACACCGCCGGCACCAATGGCATATTTATAATCATGCAGGAAGAATTTTTCTTTATTTTTTTCATCCACGAAATAGAATTTCTCTACCATATTTTCAATATTTTTATGGCTGGTCAAGCGGTCAAGATAGCCGATTCTGGCGGAATTGAAGTTCATTTCCAGGTGCTGTTCTCTCGCCAGGAAAAGGGCTGCCCTTGCCATAATATGCTCAACATAGACCAGACTTGCGTCCTGCGGATTGCTAGTGGGATAGAGCATCTTATCTGCTAAATAATCAAATACATAGTCGAGATCGGCAGCCGGAGGCAAATAGTGTTTCACAAAATCCATTCCTGCATCCTTGAGTACATTGGCAATACTATAACTCATCCCGTAATTAGCAGATACAGTACGATAGAATTTACCTTTGAGATTAGAAAACACATCCGTAGTAGCTCCACCGATATCGACCATTATCACGTCACCATCCATATTTTCATGCAGCAATTCAATGGCATTTAACACAGCTTTGGGAGTGGGAATAATATCATGGTCAACCTTTTTGACCACTTCTGCGTAGCCGGGTGCCTGTTCCATCACGTAATCCATAAATAACTGATGGATCAGATCACGGGCGGGTCCGGGGTTTTCTGTACTCATATCCGGTCTCACATTATCCACAAAATGAAGCGTAAACCGCTTAGCAAGTATGCCTGAGATGAGTTTTTGAGCTTCAATATTACCTGCAAATATCAGGGGAATGGGCTCATCAGTGAATTTTGCCCGTGGATTGGCAAACTGGATAAGCTCCGCCAGCCGCAGCACCGGAGCTACTGCTCCACCATCAGTTCCCCCGGTCATCAGGATGATATCCGGGTGCAGCATCGCCATTGCCTTCATCTGCTGAACGGCTGAGCGTTTATCGTTAACGGCAAAAGTGTCCAGAATTACGGCACCAGCACCAAAAGCACAGCGTTTTGCACTGGCAGCACTATCAAAAGTAGTAAGCCCTATCACTAATATCTGTAAACCTCCACCGGCACTGCTGGTGCACAAGTAGCTGATACCCGGCAGGAGGAATTCCTGACTATTTTCAGAAAATAGTGATCTGCCGGTTTGTTGCTCTAATAATTTAATTGCTTTTATGATACCAATATTTACATCTTCCTGTGGTTTCTCCACACTGGTTGGTGCATGCACTAGTCCCAGTTGCGTATAATTATCGTTTTCTTTTTTTAAAAGCAAAGCTTTGGTTGTCGTACTGCCAATATCTGTAATAATCATCAATTTTTCCATAATTTTCTCCCCAGCCATAATGTTTTTCAATTATCAGTATAGCATGTATCGGTCAATGAAATATTTTTTTCTTGCTATTTATCAGGGTAAATAAAAAATTATTATGGAGGCAAGAAATGAGATTCTGGCTTGTGATATTTATAGTACTTTTGCTAGTGCTTGACATCATGTGGATGCTTGATGGCTTTCTAAATGTACAGTATGGTAATCTGCTTAACAGCAATTCCTACGCAAATCAAAGCACTTCTTTTGCATATCGTGTATTTGCAGATAAACCCCTGATCAGTTTGTATTATCGGATTGTGATTTCTCTACTGATCCTTATCAGTATGATACTGGGGATTATATCCATTAAACGCTTAACCAGCTATAAAGACCTGCTTACTGCCAGTGATCTTAAATACCGTTCTTTATTTATGGAGATGAAATCAGGATTTGCGCTCCGAAAAATCATCAGAGACAAAGAAGGTAATATTGAAGACATCCGTTTTCTGGAAGTGAATCCTGCCTTCAGGCAGCATACAGGTCTGGGAAATATAGAGATGAGTGGCAAAAGCGTGCGGGAAGTGTTTACTCAAGTAAGTGAAGACCTGCTGGCAGATTATGATAAAATAGCCCGTTATGGTGGCTCTTTCACTAAGATTCACGAAGCAAAAGGCCTAAATAAGACGCTAAGGATCACTGCCTATCAACATGAAGAAAATGTGTTTGCTACTCTTATAGAAGATATTACCAAAGAAAAGGAAATAGAAGATGAACTGGTGGAATCTAACCAGTTGAAATCCATTCTGCTGAATACAATCAATGAAGGTGTATATTTTATCACTGAAGATCGTCAGATAATCTGGGCAAATGAACGAATAATGAGTTTGATAGGAAACAGTGAACAGGAAATACTGGGCAAGAAATGTTTTGATGCCTGGTATCAAAATAGGGAGAAATGTAATAATTGCCCGGTTGATACAACCCTGGATTCTCATCAGGCAGCTAGAATAGAGACGCTCACAGAAAATGGCAAATTTCTGGAGATATATTCCAATCCGGTTTATTCCAGTCAGGAAACCTTGAAAGGTATGGTGATCACCGTATATGATCTCACTGATTGGAAAGCAGCGTTGGATAAACTGGAAAAGAAGCAGGAACATCTGAACCTGGCACTGGAAGCAGGTGATATGTCAAGCTGGGAATGGAATGCAGTTGATAATTTCATAAATCTTGAGAGAACTGCTTTTTATTCTCATGTTTCCAGGCAGAAATGGACACCTGATGAACTTGCCGGACTCCTGCATGAAAACGAACAGCAGATGTTTTATAATCAGTATAAAGCAATTATGGCGGGAAAGCTTAAAGAACTTACAGTGGAAGCCAGGATTAAAAACAGCCAGGGTGAATGGGTGTGGTACAATATTCTGGGCAGGATCAAAGAAACTGACCAGGAAGGCAAACCGCTGAAAATGATCGGTATTATCTATAATATTAACAGCTTGAAAACTATTGCCCTGGAACTGGAGCAAACTAACCAGGAATTAATTGACTTGAAGGATAAACTGGAGAAAGAAGTAGTTGTTCGTCTGGCAGAATTGCGTGATAAAGACCTTTTGATGATCCGTCAGTCTCGTCAGGCAGCAATGGGTGAAATGATTGGTAATATAGCTCACCAATGGCGTCAACCCCTTAATTCCATAGCCGTGATTATCCAGGACTTTATGGATGCCTGGGATTTTGGAGAATTTAATCGGGAATATCTCTCCGACAAGATCAATCTTTGCATGTCAGTGATCAATCACATGTCCCAGACAATAGATGATTTCCGCGATTTCTTTTCACCAGATAATATGCCCATGCCTTTTGAAGTTGATAATCAGATTGTTAAAACTATTAATATACTCAAAGATATGTATAGTAAACAGGGAATTGAAATTATTCCCAATCTGGAGCATTGCACAGTCACCAGCTATGCCCGGGAATTTTCACAGGTATTGATCAATGTGCTGAATAATTCCAAAGACGCAATTCAGGATAGAAAGATCAAGGAGCCTGTCATCCAGGTCGATCTGCAGCTAGAGCAGGATAAAGTGATAATAACTGTTCAGGATAATGCTGGAGGTATTGACCCTGAGATACTGGAGAAGATTTTCGACCCCTATTTTACAACCAAACAGGATGCAAACGGCACAGGCTTGGGATTATATATGAGCAAGAATATTATTGAGAAGCACATGAAAGGAGAAATTCTGGTTAAAAATACAGAAAAGGGAGCACGCTTTAAGATCATACTCCCTTTAGATATCAGATATAAGCCTTCTTCACATTAGATAACTTACTACAAATAAATAAGTTAAAATTATAAGAAACATCTTGACTACCTCCTAACCTATTTGTTATTGTCATAACGTCTTACGGGACAATAAATTAAGAGGAGTCAAGATGCCGTAC
>JAIPGP010000130.1 GCA_021735645.1 Candidatus Cloacimonadota bacterium | reverse complement strand
TCACAAATAGCACCAAGTTTCTGGCACAGAATAAGATAGAAAATGATAATAAATATAAAAAATATTCACTGATCATTTTCTAACTTCTCTGTACTCAGAACCTTAGCACTCTATGCAAAAGCCTACTGCATAAAATGGGATTATCTGTCCAGCCATTGCGAAGGACTAAAGCCCATTCGCAAGGTCTCAGTTTAGCCGTCTATTCTAGTGATATTAATCAAGTTCAATAATATCTGTGGTTTGATCGGGAGTAGCCTGTTCCAGTGACCGTAATTTATTATCCATAATGCGAGTTCTGTCACTGGTGATATCAATGGTTCGTGAAACTTTACTGACCTGATCTTTCAGCTTTTCCATCACTTCTCCAAAGAGCCGGAACTGCGTTTTAACTACAGACAGATATTTCCAGACTTCACTTGCCTGTTTTTCGATTGCCAGGGTTTTGAAACCCATCCGCAGACTGTTCATTATCGCTGATAATGTAGTTGGACCCGCAATAACGACTCTGTAATTCTGCTGAATACTTTCCAACTCACCAGGAACCCGTAAGACTTCCGAATATAATCCCTCAGTTGGCAGAAACATGATAGCAAAATCCGTAGTCTGCGGCGGATTTATATATTTATCTCTGATCTCGGCAGCGGATTTATGGATAGCCTTTATCAATACAGCCACAGCTTTATCCACCTCAGTTTTATCCCCGGATTTACTCACTTCCAGAATCCTCAGATAACTTTCCTGGGGGAATTTGGCATCTATAGGCAGCCACAGCATTTCCTCTGTGCCATTGCCGGGCAGCTTCACCGCATAATCCACGCGTTCCTGACTACGCGATTTCACCTGCACATTTGCCTCAAACTGTTCCGGTGTGAGTATCTGCTCCAGGATAGAACCCAGCTTCACTTCTCCCCAGGTTCCTCTTTCCTTCACATTCGTGAGCACTCTTTTAAGGTCACCAACGCCATCTGCCAGTGTTTGCATCTTACCCAGATCCTTCTGTACCCGTTCCAATTGCTGCTCTACTCGCGTGAATGCCTCGCCTATCCGTTTCTGAAGAGTAGATTGCAGTTTCTCCTCAACTGTTTCCCGCATCTTTTCCAGCTTCTCATTATTGTCATTTTGTATCCCTGTCAGCTTTGTCTCTATCATGGTGCGGTTATGCTCTGTCTGCTCTCTGTTTTCTTTCACCAGGTCATTTAAATTTGCCCGAAACCGCTCCAGGCTGTTATCCAGTAAAGTGGACTGCCGGCTGAAAGCATCCAGTAATTCTTGACGCAGTTCTTTTTCACCGGTTTTGCTATCTATCCTGCTGATTCTCATTTCTTCCCGCAGAATCTTATCCAACTGGTTATTACCACCCTTTGATTTGAGCAGTAAAATGATAATAAGTATCAGATTCAGCAGTAATAGTCCTATGATCAAATATTGCATAATTTACCTCAATTATTTTCTTGAGCTATAATTTTCAGGATAGTATCCCAGGCACTATCGATACCCAGCAGGTTTTTATCATGAAAATCTTCATTAACAACTATATCGGGATAAATAGTTTCTTCTCTATTGAGGCTACGTTTGGGTCTTTTAAAAACTTTGTGTGAGACACTTCCCTGGATACCGCTGTTTGGCAGGGTGAAGTAAAGTATATCACCATACGATGTCGGTTTCTGACCCATCGGCTCGCCAATCACTGTTCCTATGCCGTTATCATAAGCAATAGTTACCATATCACCGGCACTGCTGAAGGTGTCGTAGCCGGTGATAAAGAACAGCTTACCGGCAAATTTGTGATTGGAAACAGGTAGATAAAATCCGCTGTCTTTATTCCTGATTATCGCAAAATAATCTTCCTTCGTCTCCAGATCAAAATCATAATAATAGGGCAGACCGGCTTCTATCCCGAATTTACTTTGTAATATATTCAGATAATAATCTACAATGTCAGGATAGTAATGCTGCATAAGCTGCGAAAGTTTGATGCCTGTGGTGAAAGGAGTGAGCGGGTGGTCGATTTTTATATGATCAAAGAACTGGTTTGCCAGAATGCTGTTACCTCCCCCATTATGTCTGAGGTCTATTACCAGATTCTCTATTTTCTGCTGATAAATATCTGTGAACATCCTTTCCAGAAAAATACGGAAATCTCCTCCCCGTTCCTCAATTTCCTTATGATAAGAATCAAAATCATCATCAGGAATAATACCCGATTCATGATACATCCTCACCGTCTGAAGATCATTAAATTCATTAAATTGAAAATAGCAGGTCTTTATCTCTGGCAATATTTTATAGGAAAAAAGATCCGGGTTGTAAGCAGTCACGGAGTGCTGGGCTGGCTTCAGCCAGGTTACATGAGTGGAATTCTCCAGCTCGAGCAGCCTGGCTTGTCCATCTATATCCACTACAATTTTGAAAGTTTCTTCCTGATCTATCACGTCAGCCAGCAGCAGAAAGCCCACCATATTCATCAGGTTGGTCAGTTGATAGCGTTTCCAATAGCGGTTCTCTGCTGAAACGTAGGGTCCCAGCATCTTTTCCAGGCTGTCAGCTGCTACTTTGCCTACACGTAATACCTTTTTCCCGATTAAATTTATATTAAGCCCCTGATTAACATTGGAGATATAAAGGCTATTGCCAGACCATGACATCACTACCGGCACCCGCAGATCACCAAAGCCATCAGCATAATAGATTTGCGTATGTCCATCATTAATCTGGGAAACAAATTTCTGCAGCATAACAGCGAATTTCTGGGTGCTTACCACCAGTTCAAGGCTGCCGGCAAAATGACTCTTTTTCCGGATGAATTCATTCCTGGGAATCTCATCATATAAGGCGGGATGCGAATCTTCCAGAAGCTGGCATAGATAAAAGAAATCCTGCTGGAAAGGATTATAATTCTCTACGGATTTCCAGTCAAAGTCCAGATAAAATGCTTCCTCTGCCACTACCGACACTACGGTTATCAGAATAGCAATAATAAGGCTGAGTTTGAGCAACTGCTGCTATTCCTGTGCCCTGACAAAGGGATTTTCTCTTTTTTCTATTCCTACTTTAGTTTTGTCCATGTGCCCGGGTAAAACAATAGTCTGGTCAGCTAATTTATATATTTTATTGATTATAGAGTGCTTTAGTGTTTCAAAATCACCATCCGGAAAATCGGTTCTGCCGATGCTACCTTTAAACAGCGTATCTCCCGCAAAAAGCAAGATATCATAGAGCAGACAGATACTACCAGCAGTATGACCAGGAGTATGAAGCACTTCCAGTTTCTTTTTGCCCAGGCGAATCCTGTCACCTTCCTGCAGTAATCTTCCGGCTGCGGGTGATACAATTTCCTCGCCCATGTAGCTACTGAGATTTAATCTAGGGTTCAAAAGCTTTTCAGAGTCTGCTTCATGAATGAGTATCGGAACATTCCATTTCTGCTGGAAAAATCCGTTTCCACCTATATGGTCTGCATGACCATGAGTATTTATTATTGCCACCATTTCCAGGCTGTTTGTGTTCACATAGCTGATTATCTCTTCAGCAGGAGCTGCCGGGTCTATAAGCACTGCTTCCCGACTGTCTTTATCCCAAACCAGATACGTATTTGTGCCAAAAGCCGGCAAAATCTCGAATGTCTTAAAATCCATTATTTTCTCCTATTTACTTAATCATTAATTCCTGAACTTCTGCCGGAGTATATTTTTCTACTTTTATGATATTATTCAAGGAAAAATTTTCACCCCAGGCAACTTCTGCTTCATTATCAACATTATTATTATAACGAAGCACTATCCCGGCAGCGGTTTTCAGTTCAGTTTCAGTTACTGTCCCGGTCTTGCAGATAATGCCCAGAGGTCCATGAAAATCGACAGTTTTGACTACTATTTCATCCGTGGTTAATAGCGAGAGATGTTCATTTTCCGCTTTATCTCTGCCCACTATAAGTTTTGTATGCTCATTGAGTCTGAAGTGCCTGCCGTATTTGAGGTATTTAATGGTATCATCATTTAGCTGCTTATGCAGCAGCAGGTCTTTCAGTTTTCGGGAATATTTGATATCAGTAAGTTTACAGCCACCGGCAGGATTCTGAAACTCCGTCACACCAAATTCTCTTGCCATATCCAGTTGTCTTTGCCTGCCCCGACCCTGGATATCAAGCATCTCTGCTTTATCTACCCAGCCCTCACGAATTGGCAGAGTATCTGCTAAAAATTGCTGACACAAGGGCCGAACCAGCAGGTCTTTCACTCCACTGAGTTTGGCAACGGCATTCATGGCATCTTTACGCTGCGACATGGGACGCTGCCCTAATACTTCACCTGAAATCAAAAAATCTGCTCCTGTTTCCGTCAGCAGCTCTGCTGCCATCCGAAACATGAAACCATGACAATCCACGCAGGGATTCATATTCTTTCCATAGCCATAACGCGGATTTTCCAGTACTTGCAGATATTGGGGTAATACGTCGATTACCTGTAGATCAATCTCATTTGCTTTTGCTGCCTGCAGGGCAGATTCTGCCTCAAAAAATGGTGTCTCAAAAAATACTGCCTTCACTTGATAACCCAGCCTTTCCATATGTTTCACTGCCAGAATACTATCCAGTCCGCCCGAAAACAAGGCAATACATTTATGTTGTCTGATCATTATATCCCCTTCATCACATTTAATTTGTCAAACTTTTTGTATTTAGTAAATATAAATTTCCGATACCTCACACTATCTCAAATTTCTGCAGATTATCAACCAGAATTGTGACAAGTTCCTTGATCAGAAATACTAATGGCACTGCAAAAAGCATGCCGAGGAAACCCATCGTATAACCTCCGGCTAAAACTGTAAGCAGGATTATCATGGGGTGCATTTCCATACTTTTTGCCATCACAAATGGATAGATAAATCTGTTTTCCAGAAACTGCACGATCTGCAAAGCTATTATAGCAGAAAGGATCAGCACTAAAGGAGAGCCACTCAGCAGGATGGAAATTATCGCTGCTACTATGCCCACTAATGGTCCCAGATAAGGGATCACATTTCCAACGCCGGCTAACAAACCTACTATAATGGAATAGGGAACTCCCACAATGATCATGGCAATTGATGACATCACTGCCACAATCAGCATCTCCACCATCATTGCCCGGAAAAATGTCTTTAAGACCCGATCAGTGCGTTCTGCTATGATCACTGTTAACTCAAAATATTTATTCGGTATCAGTTTGTAAATATACTGGCGGAATTTCTCCCTGTCCTTCAGGAAAAAATAGCCCAAAGTTGGTACCATAAATAAAAATGTGAACAAATTGAACATCTTCCCGGCATAACCGCTTAATTTCTGGGGCAACTCAGTTGCTGCCTTCTGCAGGTAATACAGAAAATCTTGAAACAGTTTATTAAGATCAAATAGGCTGGTTTTTTCGGTAAATTCAATTAAAGGCTTAAAAATTGTCCAGATAAATTCCACATCTGTAATCTGAAACTCACCAATGCTGCCGCTTTTGGAAGCTATATCGGTCAACTTTGTACCCATATCCTGCACCTGACTGCTGAATACGGGTACGATTATCAATGCACCTGCGGTTAGCAGTCCGGCTATTATTAAATAAACCAGCAATATTGCTGCCCAGCGGACAAAACCATATTTCTCAATAAAATCAACTGCCGGTTTGAGAATGTATGAAAAGATGATAGCTCCCAGCACCATCCAGATCACGCTCTGATAAAATAGAAAGGTGATTACTACCAGAAGCAGCAACGGAATGTTTATCAAAAGAATTCTGCTCAGATTATACTTCTTTTTCATTGTTCTTATTTTGGAGATTTTTCATCATCTCGTTGTTTTTACGTAACATTTCACTTAAAAACCTGCCGATGTTTTTCAGTAGGATTATTCCCGAACTGGGGTTTTTATTAATAAAATCCTCAAAATCTTTAGACGTCATTGCCAGAAGTGTGCTGTCCTCTTCTGCTCTGGCACTGGCTGTCCGGGTAGATTCCAGGATCAGTGCCATCTCACCAAAATGCTCATACTTCACTTTATGTGTTAATACCAGCTCTTCACCATCATTATCCAGATAGATTTTTATATCACCTTCTGCGACAAAAAAAAGTACTACCTGAGGATAATTTGCCCTGAATACCTGCTCGCCTTTCTTGAATTCACGCTTGAGCAGCAGATTTCTTATCTGCTTCAACCCTTTTGTTTTTAAGCCATTCAAGAGTTTATAATTCTTCAGTTCTTCTATTTCTTCATCGATTTTTTTTACTTTTTCTTTTTTATTCATTTTACCTCCAGTACTACCCATAAAATTCTATTCTTTCTTACAATTCTGTCAATTACTTTGTTTCTTAATCTGTTATTCACCTGAAATTAAATCCATTTCTGCCCCAAATTAGACAGGAGCTCAGATCATCCCAGTTCTAAAATCGATAAGTTTAGGTTCTGCTTTCGAATAGTCCAAACAAACAATCCCTACAGGGTAAGGTCGGAGATGAGGCAATAAATTTCTACAAATAAATAACTTCTACGAAGTAATATTTTTATTCACTTTTGGAGTACATTATCCGTGATAATGTGTGCGGTGTCAGCCGCATGAATCTTCCGCACAGACCGGAAAATTAAAGCAACCAATAAATTAATAACCTCAAACTTATATAAACCGTTGCCATCCACTCTCACCGGGTACGGATCGACACATTATCACTTTTGGAGTACATAATCCGTGATAATGTGTGCGGTGTCAGCCGTATGAATCTTCTGCACAGACCGGAAAATTAAAGCAACCAATGAAATAATAACCTCAAACTTATTATAAACCGTTGCCATCCACTCTCACCGGGTACGGATCGACACATTATCACTTTTGGAGTACATTATCCGTGATAATGTGTGCGGTGTCAGCCGCATGAATCTTCCGCACAGACCGGAAAATTAAAGCAACCAATAAATTAATAACCTCAAACTTATTATAAACCGTTGCCATCCACTCTCACCGGGTACGGATCGACACATTATCACGGATAATGTACTCCAAATCTTAGCTCCAGAAAAACACTTATACCAAACCGCTATCAATATTATGAAAATAGTTGACATATTCTATCCGAAATATATAGTTGTCCTTGAGGTGAATATGAAAAGATTAAAAGTAAATAGTTATCTGACAAATGAAGATCTACAAAAAAGGATCAAGA
>JAIPGP010000129.1 GCA_021735645.1 Candidatus Cloacimonadota bacterium | reverse complement strand
CCCTTATTAACTATAGTATTAAGCTCTTCTCTTTCTTCTTCTGTTAATGTAACTTTATACTTTATCATAATCACCTCACTTTTTTAGAGACAATTATAATTTCGCCTTACGTCATGTCAAGCTTGACGTGACACTAGTTTAATTTTAGGTGATGAAGATCCTTACAATATAGACAATATGCATATTGAAGGGATTTTATATGCAAATGGTTCTTCTATAGAGGTCAGGGGTAACTGGTCTAATGATAATGGCCTCTTTAACGGCACAAATTCGAATGTTACTTTTTGGGGTACAGGTAATCAGTATGTGAATGAGACAAATTTCAATACAGTAATACTTGATAAAGACTCAGGAGGAGAACTGATAGTATCCAGTGGAGACGAATTAACCTGTGAGAGTTTTGAATATAATTCCGGAACGATCAGGGTAGATGGTGGTTCGTTTACAGCAGAAGATCTGGCAGATGAGCGCGTGACGGGAAATTATATCCTGAATGACGGTACTATCAACCTGCATCAAGGGACAACCAGTTCTGAATTTGTGGATCTGGATGCTGACATTGAGATAATTGACGGCACTTTTAATATCTATGGTGGTTATGCTCAACCTAGTGATTGGGCATATTCAAGAGCCATTACGGTTAATATATCTGGCGGGACACTGGACTTTAAGGATAACGGGGTATTGATCTCAGAAACTGGTCATGCTCTAAATGACATTATCACTAATGGAACAATTCGTACCAGTGGAGATTTTATAGTAGAACGGGAGGGTTTTAATCCTACTGGTGGGAAGATCGAATTGTATGGTGCAGGAACGGCATATTGTTATAATAATCCCGGGAGCAGTTTTTATGACCTCTGGGTAGATAAAGGGTCAAACACCCGGGAAGAAGGAGAAAGAGACCGTATAAACAGAGTTGTCTTTAATAATGACACAACATTTGATTCGGAACTTCGTGTAGATAGTGGATTCATTCAAATCGAAGATATCTCACTAACAATGAATGATCTTACAATTTATGGGGGCTTGCAAATGGACAGTGAGGATGACAGGATCTATGTGAATAATGTGACTTGGCGTCCGGGTTCTTATGCCACAGTAAATGACGGGGAATTTCATGTGTACGGCAACTGGAGTTTTCTTAGGAGTTTTTCTCTTGGAATAGACTGCCAGTTTGAACCAGGTAATGTGGTTTACTTTGAAGGGACAGGCAGTTCGTATATTTATGCTAATACAAGTGAAGCCTGTTTTGGGGAAGTACAAATAAATATAACTTCGGGCAATTGCTATTTGTCCAGTTATGGCTGCCAAACTGTTCATATAGCAGGAGATTTAAAAGTGCTATCCATAATACATCTTCAACAAGTCAACTTGACGGTTTCAGGTATGATCGATCTTTATACCGGTTCTGAATTCGATATGAATTTTTTGTCGAATGTAAGTACATCAGATCTTTTTATGCAGGGGAATTTTATTTTGAATAGTGGAGATATAACTATCGCTGATAATTTCAACCAGTATGCCACCGGTGATTTGACCATCAATAATGGCAATTTCATTATTGATAATCCTTACGAAGGCAGCCACGTATCTTTTCCAGGAGAAGTGACACTGAATGGTGGCAATCTGCAGATAACGAATAACGGAATTCAATTTGGAGAAGATTCTAATTTTGAGCAAAACGGCGGTACGCTGAAAATCGGCTTGGGATTAAGGGCTTTGACATCAGGAATATTCCAGCAGAACAGCGGTACCACAGAATTTATCGGTTCACTCCCTTCTCAGATAAATTGTGCATCTGATAACTGGTTCAATAACGTGATCATCAATAAACCAGGGACAAGCGGGAACTGCACAATGCAGGACGTGATGCAGATAAATGGCGATCTGAGCATATTGGATGGCAAATTTTCCACAGGCGGGGATCAATTGACTATCTGTGGTTCGTTAAATATAGGCGAAGAAGGGATTCTGGATGCCGATGAAGGCTTGATCCAGGTAGGTGAGAACTGGACAAATGAGCATGGAAATGCCGGATTCGTGGAAACAAACAGTACCGTAAGTTTTTTCAATACATCTGAGGGAGAGATCAGCAATGATGAGACTTTTTATAATCTGACTATCTTTAAAGATTTAGAACAAAATTTATTCATGCTAACAGAGGAAGGTATTACTATTCATGTATTGAATGATCTGCAGATATCAGATGGAACGCTGAGGATGAATAAGGACGTTAGTCTGGACGTTGATAGAGATATTACTATAGAGGATGAAGGAGGATTACTCTGTTATTCAGGGGATGAGAATATAACCATCAATATTGGCAGAAACTGGTATGATTATGATGATGGAAATACAAATCAGGAAGGATTTTACATGGGACATTCATCAGTTATCTTTGATGGTGAATCTAATCAGATTGTGGAAACAACCCGTTCTCCTTATCCCTTTGCAAACCTGACAATTGACCAGACTGGTGATTATTTTTTACCTCATTCAAATATAACCGTATATGGAGACCTTAATATAGTTAACGGTTGCTGGAATAATGAAGATCAGGGAATGACTCACTATTTTTGCGGCGATGTAACGATCTGTGAAGATGGCTGGTGGGATAATCTGGGGACTGTAGTTTTTACAGATATGTTAGGGGCTACTTTTGAAGTATTTGGTGGTGGAGTAACCTTCCATAATGTTATCATTGATAAATATTCGCTTTCGGGACGGAACGAAACAAGAGAACATGGCGCGTTGACTCTGGCATCAGACCTATATATGCTTCAGGGAGGAAATCTGACCATTGAAAGCGGAACTCTGATCAGTGGTGATGCCACAATAAGCTGCTCCGGTAATGTTACCATCAATGGAGGATTAATCAATAATGGAACTCTATTTCTGGAACCTGCTACCAGACTGCGCGTAGGCAATGAATGTGCCCTTAATGTAAATGATGGTGGTACACTAATCTGTAATGGTTCAGAACTTTACCCTGTGGACGTTACCAGCTATGATGACGGTCATTATCATGAAGTGAATATCAATACAGGCGGGACTATTTCCGCAGAATATACAACTTTCCAATATATGAGTGAAAATGGAGTTTATGTTGATATTTATGGTATAGTCGATGAGGAACATGCTTTTAATCACTGCATTTTTCTAAATGGTATTGAAAATGGTTCTCTTTTAAAAATACGTAATGATCAGGAACTCACCTGCTATGATGCAGAATTTCCGGATAACACCTGGGGCAGTTCCTATAACGTGCATAGGAACCGTAATGCCGGGAATATAGAATTCATCAATGCCATAGGCGGTTTTGCCGGAGAGAGTTATGATTATGATCCGTATAACCGCATAGACTGGACGACTGTCATTCCGCCGGAAATCACGGTATATGCTGATGATCCGATGGCTTATGGAGATGTGCTCATCGGGCAGATGGGCTCTCTGGGAATAGATATTCAAAATACCGGAGATTTGGCATTAACGGGCACGATCACAACTCCGGCAGGCTATAATGTATCTTTCTGGTCAAGAGACGGAGATGAGCGGATAGAAACCCGCAATAGTCTTGATTACACAGTTGAGGGAAACAGCATCCACACCTATCGGGTAGATTTTCAGCCCGAGGAAGTGGGTAATTATGATGGTCAGATAGTGATCACGCATAATGCCGGCGGTGCTGACGAGATAGTGAATGTAACAGGAAATGGGATTCCGGTCCCGCCGCCAGCTTGTGAGATATGGACAGATCAATTTGCTTTTGGAGATGTATTTTTGGGTGAAACGGAAGGTCTCTGGTTTGATATAAATAATACCGGTGGCTCGACCCTGATCGGAAGTATGACTACGCCTGATGGTTACTACGTGGAGGAATATGTCTGGCGCAATCCGGCTGCTCCAGAAGAAAAGCATCGGGAAACTGTAACCGGGAGAAATGAGCTGAGTTTTGAATTAGAAGTTGGCTGGATGTTGAGTTTTAATCTATACTTTGAGCCGGAAGAGCTGCAGGAATATAATGGCGTAATGACTATTACACATAATGCTCCGGGCGGAGAAACTTTAATTGACTGCACTGGTAGAGGTGTGGAAGCAATCCTAAGATATACACCATCAACAATAACCTCTGTGCTTACACCTGATGAAACTGAAACGAAACCTTTGACTCTGGGAAATGAAGGTAATCTGGATATCAATTATCTTGCCTATATCGCATATGAGGGAGTGAATAACACTATAATTGAAGAAGGCTTTGAAGGTGGTTTCCCGCCAACAGGCTGGAGTATTGATCCCACAGGCTGGGAAGGCTGGATGCAGAGCAGTGAATATGCCTGGGCTGGTGATTTCAGTGCGCAGATTTCCTCTGCGGATGGAGACGATGCGAGACTGATTACCCCCTGGTTTATGGTTACGGATGATTGCCTGCTGCGCTACTGGATAAAAGGGTACAGTGATTTCTGGGATGAATTTGCTGCCGGTGAATTTCATATTGAGATGACCACAAATGGCAATGACTGGACTGACGTATTCAGTTGTTCTCAGGAAATCCTGCCGACTGATTGGGAACAATGGGGACTGTCTTTGGGTGATTATGCCGGGCAAACTGTTCGCCTTGCCTTTCACGTGACCTATAATTTAATGTCACGGGGAGTGAATATTGATGAAGTGAATATTACCGGTGAAGCAAACCCGACCTATTCCTGGCTGCTGCTTGATGGTGATACTAATCTTGCCGGCAATATTGCTGCAGGTGCACCGGATCAGGAAATTTCGGTCAGCTTCAATTCTGCCGGACTGACAGAAAGTGATTATTATGCTAATATCTATCTGGTCAGTAATGACACCTCAAATCCTTTGATCAATATTCCCGCTGGCTTGAATGTGGGCGTTTATGAAATGACAGTCACACCTTCCAGCCTGGATTTTGGAACTATTGAAGCTGGAACAGAAGTTACTCAGCAATTCACACTGGATAATACGGGTTCACTGGAACTGGATGGTGAGATAACCATGCCAGAGGGATATTCGGTGGCAGAGCTGATGCCGGGAATGAGAAATAATACTATTATCTACCATTTAGATGCTGGAGACAGTTTTACTTATAATGCCACTTTTGCCCCGGAAACATATGGTGATTTTGATGGTGACATCGCTATATCTAATATCTGGACGGATGCTGTGGAACTGCTATCGATAACGGGAGCAGGACTGGCAGCAGGGATGAATATGAACCAGGAAATTCTTGAGTTTGAGCAGCAGCCGGGCAGCGCGGGAAGCGATGTTCTAACGCTGGGCAATGAAGGAAACATAGCTTTGGAATATACTGCTGGTGTAGAATATACGAGAGAAACCCGTGATATTCTGGTTTCAGAAGGTTTTGAAGGCGAATTTCCTCCTCTGGGTTGGACAAGGCAAAATCTGGGTATGGGAAGCAACTGGGGACAGGACAGCTTTTATCCGCATACCGGCATGTCATGTGCGGTAGCTGAACCCTATATGATGGTGGATGCGCGGTTGATCTCACCGCAGTTTACGGCTACGCCGGATTGTCAGCTTTCTTATTACATCAGAACATATAATATGCCGTCAATGGGCGGCAGCTTTGGAGTGGAAGTCTCGCTTGATGGAATAAGCTGGACATTTCTGGAACAGATTGATATGAGTACGCTTGCTGAGACGTATCAGCAGCGGACATTATCATTAGCTGCTTATTCAGGTTCCAATATCATGATTTCTTTCCGGATGTATGATAATACCAATTATTTCAGTGCCGGAATACTATTAGATGATGTGGAAATTTCAGGAAGCCAGGCACCTCCTATTGAATGGCTTACTCTCAATGGAGAATCGAGTATTGCGGGAGAAATCGAACCCGGAGGCAGTGCAGATATAGAAGTGGGCTATGATACCACTGATCTGCCGGAAGGTTATTATCTGGCAAATATAATAATAGACAGCAATGATCCTCAAATCCCGCAACAAATGATCATGGTGGAAATGAATGTGGGCTACCCGCACATCAGCGTAAATCCTGATTCTCTGGATTTCTGGGATACAGCCATTGGAGGAGAAACCTGGCAGATGTTTCATATTGCAAATACGGGTGACCTTACTTTGACTGGGGAGATAGCAGTTCCATCAGGATTTACAGTTCAGTTAGATACTTTAAATACATTCAGGGAAGGACGATCAGGTAGAAATAGAACCACTTATCCCTTTGAAATAGATGCTTCCGGATTTCAAAATTACTTCCTGATCTTCTCACCTGAGATGGCTCAAAGTTATGATGGAGAGCTGGTAATTAGTCATAATGCACCTGAAAGTGAAATTCAGATCCAGTTAACTGCCCTTGGCTGCGGAGTTCCGCTAGTAACCACAGCAGAAATTACCGGGATTACCGACTATGCTGCAACTGGTGGCGGTAACGTATT
Organism: Candidatus Cloacimonadota bacterium; assembly: GCA_021735645.1. GTDB lineage: Bacteria > Cloacimonadota > Cloacimonadia > Cloacimonadales > TCS61 > Stygibacter. The sequence continues at coordinate 752 of JAIPGP010000129.1, read as the reverse complement.
GCATAATGGAAATGATATTGTGAGTACCCGAGGTATCTGCTGGAATGAAACAGGTGAACCGTCGATCGAGATGGATACATTCACGGAAGATGGCAGTGGATTGGGAGAGTATGTGAGTGCAATAAACGGCTTACTTCCTGGCACTACCTATTACGTAAGGGCTTATGCCGTGAATAATTATGGCTGTGGTTACGGTGAAGAGGTCACCTTTATGACTTCTGGTCCGCTGATTAATTTATCCGTGGAAAGTTTGCCTGATTTTGGGGCAGTAGCTGCCGGTAACTATTCAGAAGAGGCATCCTATACCGTATCAGCAAATGGACTTATAGATGACATTATGATCTTTGCACCTATGGGTTTCCAGGTGGCAATTGATAATATGCGTACCTTAGAATTTACTGAAATGCTGAATCTGGAACAAGTCAACGGCGTAGTACCGGAAACAACGATCTATGTACGTTTTTCACCTGCTATGGTAGGGGATTATGATGATTTCATTGTTCATTATACCATGAATGCTCAGGCTAAAAGAGTACATGTTCAGGGAAGCGGAGCAATGCCGCCAGCTTTAAATGTATCTGTGACAGAACTGCCTGATTTTGGTGAAATTCCTGTAGATCAGATTTCTCAGCCAGAAACATATTCTGTTTCCGGTTTTGACTTGCTGGGAGAATTAGTTATCACTGCTCCAGCAGGATTTGAGATTTCTCTTACACCAGATAGAGGCTTATTATCCCGGTCTGGCAGCAGGA
>JAIPGP010000027.1 GCA_021735645.1 Candidatus Cloacimonadota bacterium | reverse complement strand
TCTTGATCCTTTTTTGTAGATCTTCATTTGTCAGATAACTATTTACTTTTAATCTTTTCATATTCACCTCAAGGACAACTATATATTTCGGATAGAATATGTCAACTATTTTCATAATATTGATAGCGGTTTGGTATAATTTGTTGAGTTTATGGGGATATTATTAGCTTCGCATCTGGGGTTTGTGATAGTGATTTGGTTGTTTTTGGCGTTTTCAATTTTATCTTGATCAGCTGTGAGGGATTTTGCAGCGCGGAAGCCGGTATAATCATAGATATATACATCATCCGTTTGGATATTTAGATTAAAGACCGGGAATTCATCGTCATAATTATCAACAACTTTGAGGTCCCATAGCATTTCAGGAGTAACAGACCAGGCGTAGAATTCAGAGGGTTCTATTGTGGAAGATAGCATATTATTTCCCCAGGTCGATTGGGAGGAAGGTGAAATATATACCTGAGTGATAATGAAAGAATTGGAATTATTATAGACCCAGATACAGCCGGCGTCCGGGTAGATATCTAGACGGGTATAACTGTCTTCAGTAACAGTGGCAGTAATTTCATCAGCAAAAAGAGTATAGCCATTGTACTCGATAAATTTAGTAGTAGTAATTCCTTCCGGATCATAGAATTTAGTAAGGTCTTCCCAGGCAGGGATAATTTCTGGTGAACCGTAATCAATATTAACCCACATATCGGCACTTTGGCTGTAGCTTTCAATGTCAAGGCAGCCGTATGGGTTGTCAATTTCTACGGAAGCAGCAGTATTGATACTAAGATCAGCAGAAGTGGAAGAGGTTAGGTTTACTTCTTCATTATAGAGCACATGCCGGTAATCTATGATGGCATGACCGCCAAAAATATTGAGACCAGCATCCCCGTCTTCTATGGAGATGATTTTTGAGTCATTAGCGGGGACAAAATCCTGCAGGTGTGAGCTGCTGCCGGCAGCGTGGATATAGAGATTGGCGGGATTATCAGAGAGGTTGGAAATGAGGATATTTGCACATTCATCAGGTTCTACGATCACCGTTACAGTATCTCTTAAGGTGGTCCTGTCAAAGTTACCAGTTAAAGTAAAAATCAGAATTTCTGAGCCAAACCAATCATTATAAGTCGTGAATGAGACATTGAAATCATCAATTTCCAGGAAGATATTATCATTGCCTGTGGCAGTGATAACCGGATTACCCGAATCTTTAAGATTCGTAAAGTTTTCAAAATCTATTACCAATATTTCATCTTCTTGAAACGTAAAGACTTCCGGCAGGTTAAAATAGGGCTCAAGAACAAGGGTACTATTATTATCTTCGCAAGCAAAGAGCAATATTGCTATGAGGCAAACCAGTGCTATTTTTAGTAGATTATTCATTAATCCTCCACTACTAATATTATTTAGAACAATAAGTGGATAGGTGGTGAGTGTTGTCAATGAATTTGCAGAGTGGACTTAGCATACAAAGTACGAAGCCGGCAGGAGCCGGCTTCTTTTTATTTTTTTAATTGGGTCAGTTTACTGGGATTATGGGGAAATTATTAGCTTCGCATCTGGGGTTTGAGACAGTGCTTTCGTAGTTTTTAGCGTTGTCAATTTTATCCTGATCAGCTGTGAGGGATTTTGCCTCGCGGAAGCCGGTATAATTATAGATATATACATCATCAGTTTGGACATTTAGTCCTGTGAAGGGAAATTCATCACCATAATTATCGACTACTTTAAGGTCCCAAAGTATATTGGGAGTAACAGACCAGGCGAAGAATTCATCAGGTCCGATTGTGGAAGGCAGCACATCATCTCCCCAGGTTGATTGGGAAGACGGAGTCATATATACCTGAGTGATATAATAAGAAAGGGAATTGTTATTAACCCAGATACAGCCGGCGTTCGGGCTGAGATCAAGGCGGGTATATCCGTCTTCAATTACAGTTTCAAGGGTAGCTCCTTCAAAAAACGTATAACCATTATATTGAACATAAACGTTTTGAGTGAGGCCAGTGGGATCATAGAATTTTGTAAGGTCTCCCCAGGCAGGGATGATTTCAGATGGACCGTAATCAATATTAACCCACATATCAGCACTTTGGCTGTAACTTTCTATGTCAAGGCAGCCGTATTGGTTATCAATCTGAACAAAGGCAGCGGTGGCGGGGTTAAGGTCAGCGTAAACAAAAGATACCTGGTCCACTTCTTCGGTATTGATCACGTGGCGGTAATCTATAATAGCGCGACCGCCATTAACATTGAGACCTGCTTCGCCGTCTTCAATAGTAACAACTTTTGAGCCATTTGCCGGGATAGTATCCTGCAGGTATGAGTTGCTGCCGGAATTATGGATATAGACATTAGCCGGATTGTTTGACAGGTTAGAAATCTGGATATCAGCAGTATCTTTTGTCAGGTCATCGCTTTCGCAGGCGAAGATAAACAGTGTGACAAGGGCAATAAGCATAATTTTGAGTAGATTTTTCATTAATCCTCCACAATATAATTTAACTGTGGCAATATCCAGATACATATAGAATGATGTCAATGAATTTGCATAAGTGGGATAATGAGAGAAAGCTGATTTTATTAATGCCTTGTAGAGACAATTCTGTAATCAGACAAAGAATTAATGGACAATATCTGAGAGATATAAAGTTTTGATTTTTCATAAAAAATACGTGATAGAAGGCAGTATGCATAGAAGAGATATGCTGATAGAACTGGGAGTGGAGGAGATACCGGCAGGTTATATTCAGCCGGCAATGGATAAGTTTTGCTCCTGTATAAAAGAAAGTTTAAGCCAGGCAGGTTTGGGCTATGAAAGCCTGGAGCAGTATAGCACGCCTCGTCGCTTTGGTCTGGGAATTCTGCAGCTGGAAAGTGAGCAGCGGGACGAAGTGATAGAGCGGGTGGGACCTGCTGTAAGCATTGCTTATGACAAAGAAGGCAAATTAACCAAGGCAGCTCAGGGATTTGTGAGGGGTGCAGGAGCTAATGAGCAGGATATATATAAGGTAGAAAGTGCCAAAGGTGAAAAGATAGCTGTACGTCTGGAAAAGAAGGGTAAAACGACTATGGAATTACTGCCAGACATAATAAAAAGAGCTATCGAAAGCATTACATTTCCCAAAACCATGCGCTGGGGCAGCAGCCGGATGTGGTTTGCCCGACCGGTACGCTGGCTGGTAAGTCTTTATGGAGAAGACGTAATTGAAATGGCGTTGAATGGGATAAATAGCGGCAGATTGAGCTTTGGCAATCGCTACAGCAGGCTGGTGAACCCGGTGGAAATATCGGCAAGTGCTGAGTATCTGGGAACGCTGAAGAGCGTGAATGTGATCGCCAGACGAGAAGAACGACAGGCTTTGATCCAAAAGCAAATATCTGAGATAGAAAAAGAATATAAACTGGAAGTGATTGCTGATGAGAAGCTGCTGGAAACAGTTACAAACCTAGTGGAATATCCCACAGCCACGATAGGCAGTTTTGCTGAGAAGTATCTGGAATTACCGGAGAAAATAATTATATCTACCTTGAGTCAGAATCAGAAATGCTTTGCTTTGCGCGAGGCAGAAGGTAAATTGACTAATAAATTTATTTTTACAAATAATGCTGACAGAGACAGCGAATCCATTATTCGGCACGGCAATGAAAAGGTTATCAGTGCGAGACTGGCAGATGCGGAATTTTATTATCTGGAAGATACTCAGACCGGTCTGGAGGATTACGTAGAAAAGCTGGCAGAAGTATTGTTTCAGAAGGATCTGGGTAATCTGCGGGAAAAGACGGAGCGGATAGTGGGGATATGTGAATACATCTGTGAGGAAGGCGGCATAACAGGAGAACGGAAATCAGATATTTTACGGACGGCTTTGCTATGCAAGGCAGATCTGGTAACTCAGATGCTGGGTGAAAAGGAATTTACCAAGCTGCAGGGTTATATAGGCATGAAATACGCTCTAAAGAGTGGTGAAAATGAGCAGGTGGCGCAAGGTATTTACGAGCATTATCAGCCACGAGGTCAGAATGATGAACTGCCGGAAACCGAGACAGGGACAATCGTGGCAATAGCAGATAAACTGGATACAGTTTGCGGGATAATGGGCGCAGGTTTATTGCCTACTGGTTCCAATGATCCCTTTGCTTTACGCCGGGCGGCTAATGGGATAGTGAGCATTTTAGCGAGCAAAGGGCTGGCACTAAACCTGGAGCGGCTGATAGAAGAAGCTTTCAGATTGCTGAGTGCTAAACTGGGTTCAGAAGGGAATAATCAGGAGATAGTTCAAGAATTTTTTGAGCAGCGGATCAACTGGTTATTGAAGCAGTCCGGAATCGGTTATGACGTAATAGAGAGTGTGATGCACTTAGATAAAGGCAATGTGAGCGATCTGCTTATCCGGGCACGGGAAGTGGAAAATTTTCGGCAGCGAGATGATTTTCGGGAGTTAGTTCTGGGCTTCAAGCGGGTTTCGAATATAATCAATGAGCAAGGGATTTTTGGTGATGTGAGACCGGAATTGCTGACCGACGAGGCAGAAAGACAATTATTTGAGCATTATCAGGTGCTGGCGGTTGAGTTGGCAGAATTAGCGGGTAATTATAGCATAATGATGGAGAAGCTGGTGAATTTCAGCAGCTATATTAATAGATTTTTTGACGATGTACTGGTGAATGTGGATGAGATAGAAATTCGGTCTAACCGATATAATTTGTTAAAAAAGATCAGAGAGGAATTTTTAGGAGTAGCTGATCTGGCATTGATTGTAGTAGAAGAAAAATAACAGATAAAGATATATATATCTAGAGGATAATATGGAGATTTTAAAAGAATTCAGGGAACGGGCAAAGAAAATTGGTGGAAGAGTGATACTGCCAGAATCTTATGACACAAGAATTTTGCAGGCAGCTCAGGAGATCGTAAAACTGGGATTGGCAGAAGTGGTATTGGTAGGCAAGCCGGAAGAACTGCGTACGCGAGCCAAGCTGGAAGATATTGACCTTACTGGAGTAGAAATCGTGAATCCTGGCACTTATCATGAAATAGAGGCTTTTGCAGATTACTATTATGCCAAGCGCAAGAAGAAAGGTATTAGCTATGATGAAGCGATGATGACTGTTACCAAACCTTTATATTTTGGGGCATTAATGGTGAAATTTGGCAAAGTTGACGGCATGGTGGCAGGAGCAGCGAATACAACAGGCAGAGTGATTCAGGCAGCCCTGAGAGTTGTTGGAGTGGCTCCTGGATTGAATACAGTATCCAGTGCTCTGATCATGGTTGTGCCGGATTTTCAGGGAAAAGATACTACTTTCCTGTTTTCTGATTGCGCTGTAGTGCCAGTGCCTACTGCAGAACAGCTGGCTGATATTGCCATAGAGACTGCCCAGACAGCGCGGCAATTGCTGGGCATGGAACCGCGTGTAACCTTGTTGAGTTTTAGTACCCATGGCAGTGCTGAGCATGAGCGGGTAGAGAAAGTTCGACGGGCAAAAAAGCTTTTGGAAGAGCGGAATGTAGATTTTGATTTTGATGGTGAATTGCAGCTTGATGCTGCGATAGTGCCTACAGTAGCAGAGCGTAAAGCACCAAACAGTCCTGTAGCCGGCAGATCAAATATTTTGATATTCCCCGAAATCCAGAGTGGCAATATAGGCTGTAAGCTGGTAGAGCATTTTGCCAAAGCCCAGATGATAGGTCCTATCATTCAGGGACTGGCAGCTCCTATCTGCGATCTATCCAGAGGATGCGAGTGGGAGGATGTGGTGAATACGGTCGCATTAGTATTATTATTAGTTCCAAAATCAACTCAAAATCAAGAGGAGAATAACAATGAAAAGATTGTCCCATAGAGCGAGGTGTATGCAACCATCGCCGACCTTAAAGGTATCTGCTTTGGCAAAGAAGATGATGAAAGAGGGAATTGAAGTGATCAATTTTGGTGTAGGTGAACCAGATTTTAACACGCCGGAATATATCAAGCAATCAGCTAAACAGGCAATAGACAACAATTATACTCGCTATACCCCGAGTGCTGGAATTCCAGAATTGAAGCAGGCAATAATCCGTAAATTTCAGCGGGATAATGGTTTGAACTATGAAGCAGAAAATATCCTGGTGAGTCCTGGAGCAAAGGCATCTTTGATCAATGTACTAATGACGGTATGCGATCCTCGCGATGAGGTGGTGATCCCCACTCCAAGCTGGGTAAGCTATGAAAGTCAGGTGTGGTTATGCGATGCCCATCCTGAACTGCTGGAAGCCACGATGTCTAATAATTTTAAGATCACAGCGGCACAGCTTTCAGCAAAAGTGAAAACGCTGAGCAATCCGAAAGTATTGATCTTGAACAGCCCAAACAACCCGACAGGAATGGTATATAGCAGAGAGGAACTGCAGTCGATAGGTGAGGTATGCCTGGAAAATGACATGATAATCTTATCAGATGAGATATATGAGAAGCTGATCTATGATGGGAATCAGCATATATCTATAGCGTCATTATCTCGGGAACTTCAGGACAATACAGTAGTAGTGAACGGAGTATCCAAGGCTTACGCCATGACGGGCTGGCGGCTGGGCTATATGGCAGGACCAGAAGCAATAGTGAAAAAAGCAAGCGAAATACAAAGCCATACAACTTCCTGTGTGAATTCAATAACTCAGAGAGCTTGTGTGACAGCATTGGACGAAGATGACGGCAGTGTAGAGAAGATGCGGCAGGAGTTTTCGCGGCGGCGAGATTTTATGTGCAGCGGATTAAACGGGATTGCTCATGTGAACTGTGTGAAACCTCAAGGGGCGTTTTACATAATGCCGGATGTAAGCTGGTATCTGGAAAACAACCAGCGGGGTATCACCAGCAGTGAAGAGTTATGTCAGTATTTATTGACTAATTATCATCTGGCATTAGTAGCGGGCAGTGCTTTTCGGGCAGAAGGCTTTGTGAGATTCTCTTATGCTAATAGTCTTGATAATATTCGTAAAGGTATCGAGTGGTTTGACCAGGGTCTGCAGTCACTGTTGAAAAAGTCCTGATGAAAGTATTTCGAGAAGAAATAGAGCGCAGAAAAACGGAACGTCGCAATCGCCGTTCATCTACCTGGGGCGGTTTATTACTCAAGCTGGCGATTTTTATACTTCTAATATTATTAATTCGTTTTATAATCAGTCCGGATGGTAAAAGATTTGGAGATTATTGGCATAATGCAGCGGAAACTGTAAGTCAAGAGCGCGGAAAAGAATAAAGATTGAATAAAGATGATTAAGATACATAAAAAAATTAAATTGACATTATACTTTGCAAAGTTTTTTTGTGTAATGAATAAAATCCAATAACTAAGGGGGATTTTGATGAAGAAGAAGATATTGTTTATATTTATATTCGCCGTTTTCATCGGTCTGGTGTTAAATGCGGGAACGACAGGACAATTAGCAGGTAAAGTACGAAACGAACAAGGAGAGGCAGTACCAGCGAATATTATTCTGGAAGGGACGCAGATAGGCACAGGAGCAATGGATAATGGTCAATATATAATCATAAACATACCTCCCGGCACCTATAATGTAAAATGCCTTTCCATGGGTTATGGAACTCAGATAGTTCAGGGTATTCAGATTGGAACTGATGAGACAACGACCTTGAATTTCACATTGAGTAAAGATGCTTTAGCCCTGGAGGGTGTAACGGTTATTGAAGCCAAGAATCAGGGTGTCAAGAAAGTCAGGTCTGGTTCAACAAACACAGTTACTTCAGACACAATCGAAGAGATAGCTGCTGAAAGTATTGAAGATATCGTCGCTATTCAGGCCGGTGCTGTGAGTAGTGGCGGAGACCTTCACGTTCGCGGTGGTAGAGCAAATGAGGTAGTTTATACTGTTGATGGTATGAGCGTCTCTGACCCGGTAGATGGTGGTTCTGCTTTAACGATCGATCAAGATGCTATTGCCGATATGAGTGTGATGACAGGTGGATTCACAGCAGAATATGGTAATGCTCAATCCGGAATAGTAAACATCGTAACGAAGAGTGGTGGTGAAGATTACAGTGGAAAGTTAGAATTCAATACAGACCACATATTCTCAAATAAAGATGATACCTCTAATGAAGACGGGATAAAGCTGGCAATTGGCGGACCTGTTTTAGGGGGATTAGTTCCGGATTTGAAGAATGATTTCACCTTTTTCGTTAATGCAGCAGCCAAATGGACTGATGGCAGGTATCGTGATTATTATAATAGTGATGCTAATGCAGAGATACCTAAAATCAGTGGAGAATGGACTGCAAACGAAGCCTATACAGACCGCGATGAATTCTGGATTTTTGATTTGAATGAGCGTAATTATAATTATTACAATGCTAATATGAAGATGAAATATCAATTCAATCCGCGTCAGAACCTGACCTTTGCCATGCGTGGAGATACCAGTAACAGCAAGCCTTACAGTCATGCCTGGCGTTATGCTCCAGAATATTATCTCAAATATAAACAGTTGCAGAATCAGTATATTGTCACTTATGACCATTTATTTAATTCTCAGATGAATTTAAAAGTGAAAGGTTCATATTACCAGAAAAGCTATACTTTGCAGCCAAAAGAAATTGAAAGAGATGACTATTATACTATGATGGACAGCTCTGAATGGGATATTTATTACATGGATTCTGATGGACGTAATACCAGCGGGATACATTTTCTGGATTCGAATAGTAATGGTGTAATCGGCATAGCCGACGGCATAAATAAATGGCAATATTTCTCTGATGGTAATGAATATGGCATAGGTTCTTTTGTTACCCCCGGGGCAATATATGGAACTTATCAGGATGATTCCAGTGAGCAGATGAGTTTAAGAACAGATTTTGAATATCAGGTGAATACAATTCATGGTTTCAAGACTGGCGTTGAATTGATCAAGCATCATATAGAAAAAGATCAGCTATATAATCCCTGGGTGATAGACCCTTACCGTTATGATGAGTTTCTGGCAAGCTGCGATCCTATAGAGCATTATGACGCAGGAGACAGCCTGGATACTAATGGTGATGGCGAGTATGATCTGGAATTATCAGAAGATACAGACTTTTATTCACAGCAGGACAATTTTGATGCCATCGTGGCTGCTTCAGGAAGTACAGATGGATACCGGGCAGACCCCTGGCAGGTAGGATATTATCTGCAAGACCGGATGGAATGGGAAGGAATGATCGTAAATGCCGGAGTTCGTCTTGATTTCTGGTATCTCGGTGAAAGTTATGACATCTTGAACGAAGATGGAAGTTATCGTGCCAGAGACTTTAATAATGATGAAAAGTTCCAGATGATGGTATCTCCCCGTTTGGGAGTATCTCATCCGATTTCCGAGCTTTCAGTTCTGCATTTTGCCTATAACTACCAGAATCAGTTGCCCCAGATGCAGTATATATTCACAACAGTGGATTCCACTGATGCTTATACAAGCACAAATAATGTAGTAGTGGGAAATCCATCACTCGAACCTCAGATAACAGTGACTTATGAAGTGGGATTGCAGCAGCAGCTTATGGAAGGTTTAATCATGGATTTAACGGCATATTATAAAAATATTTATAATTATGTTAGTACTCGTAAAGTAGAAAAAGCTGGAGATGAAACTGTTTACTGGTATGAATATTACTCGGAAGATTATGGCTCGGCTCGAGGTATTGACCTTAATTTATCCAAACCGTTATCAAACTTCATTTCAGGTTCCGCCTCATATTCTTTATCCTGGGCAAATGGAAATAATTCGGATACTATAGTACAGGATGAAACAACCAATCTGCGGGAATTTCCTTTAGACTGGGATACACGACATAATTTCAATCTTAATCTTGGTTTCAGAATTCAGAACGATGAGGAATATTATCTGCCATTTGTTGACTGGAAAGTGCCTTTTGACGATTTCTCTATGAACTTTCTATACAGCGTGGCTTCTGGAACTCCCTATACAGGCGTGAATGAAGATGATACTTCAGATGATATCAACAGCTCGAACATGCCCTATACTTCTAATGCAAATTTAACGATTTACAAGCGCTTCTCTTTTGGTGAGAAGTCATCATTCAAGGTATATTTCACGATCAGTAATTTATTTGATAAGACTAATTATTATGCGGTGTATCCACGTACTGGTAAGGCTTATGATGATGGATTATATGAACCAAACCCGGATGGTGATGGCTATATAGATGATGATGGCGAGTATGTGTCTGAAGAAACCTATCTTATCCATCAGATGGGAATTAATGACCCGTCCCGCGAAAGTGAAGGCAGAACCTATAATTTTGGGTTCACCTTTAACTGGTAAATTAAGAAGAAAAAATATTTAGGAGGATATAATGAAGAAAAGGTTTTTGAATCTCTTCATGATAATGACAATCATCACATTGCTTTTCGGAGTAAGTCTTTTTGCCCAGGAGGCAGAGGCGAATACTGAAGGGTTAACAGAGATGACAACAACAGCTGACGAGGAGATTATGTTCGATGAATCACCTCAGGTGGGTGGTGTTGAAGCATTTGCCCGTAGTCTGGTAGGAAGCGGGTTTGTAGATTTATTTCTGGACGGTGGTTTTGCCATGTGGCCGATCCTGGTTCTAATGATATGGGGAATTGCCGTGATAATATACAAGATCATTGCTTTATCCTATGCCAGGATAAATATAAATGCCTTATTTGATAAGATAATTCCCTTGCTGAAAGAAAAGAGATATCAGGATGCAGCCGCGATTTGTGCCAAGACCAAAGGTCCGGTAGCAGCCATTATTCATGCTGGATTATTAAAAGCAGATCAGGGTGTGGATGCTGTGGAAAAGGCAATGGAAAGTGCTGGAACCATTGAAATGGCATTCCTGGAAAAGGGCTTTGTGCCAATGTCCACTGTTATTAACCTGGCTCCGATGCTTGGTTTCTTTGGAACTCTGGTGGGAATGATCCAGGCATTTGATGCAATAGCCAAAGCTGGAGAAGTGGATCCTACTATTGTAGCAAGCGGTATTAATGTGGCTTTGATCACCTCCGCTGCTGGATTGGCAGTAGCTATTCCGGTTCAGTTCTTTAACAATCTGCTGCTTGGTAATGTAGATGGTTTGGTTCTTGATATGCAGCGAGGTTCAGAGAAGGTTGTGGAAACCCTGATTGAGAATTAACTGGGGGGTAAAAAGATGAAATTAGGCAGGAAAAGAAAGAATCTGGGTGGTATTCCGACAACCTCTACGTCCGATATATCATTCCTGCTTCTGGTTTTCTTCTTATCAACCACAACATTTGATATCAAGAAAGGTTTAGGTCTGGTGCTACCGCCGGCAAGTGAACCGGGACAGCAGAAAGCCAGGATCAAAGATGAGAATCTAACTAAAGTCTGGATCAATAAAGAAGGATTAGTGGCAGTTAATGAGGAAGAAGTAGCTCTGGAAGACCTGGAAAAACTGATCCGTAATAAGGTCAAGGGTAATCCGGATATGGTTGTTTCACTCAAGACTGATAGAAAAAGTAATTATGAATATATGGTAAGGGTACTTGATCTTTTACAGGCAGCGGGAGCAGAAAAAATCTCGTTATCAACTAATTAGGATGGTGTTATGGCAAAAGTAAAACGCGGTGCAAAACCAGAGACACAGATACCTACCACCTCAATGGGAGATATATCATTTCTCTTGCTGTTGTTCTTTATGGTCAGTACGGTATTTGTAAAAGAAAAAGGTTTAGATGTGATCCTGCCCAAAGCAAAAGAAATAGAAAAAATTCCTCGCAAGCATGCTACTACTATCTACGTAAACCGTGCTGGAACCATCACCATAGATGATTATGCTGTGGAAATTCCTCAGGTAAGCGTAGTTATGCAGCAGAAGCTGGCAGAAGACATCAATACAATAACCTGTTTCCGGACAGATAAAGATACCAACTATGGCATCATGTCTGATGTATTAAATCAACTCAAGGAAGCGAATGCTCTGAGGGTTCAATTTGAAGCTAAACTGAAGAGGTAAGATATGGATAGAAAATATCAGGATTGGAAAGATGTAGCGAACAGCTATTATGACAAAGCTTTCAGTTTAGCAATACTATTAATCTTATTTGCCTTTCTGGTTTCTCCTAATGTAGAAATCAAAGCTTATAAAGCAGAAGTGAAAACTACCGAAGCAATAGAGATACCACCGGAGATCAAAGATAAGATCAAACCTCCCGATACACATATCGTGCCCCCCATTCAAATCGTGATAGATGATCAATTATCTGATGATGATGATGATGATGATGAATTGATGGTTCTGGATACGATTGATAAAACAACTCTGGATCCCTATGAAGAAATTGCTAAGCCAGAGGGTTGGGGTACTACTACTAAGGATTTCATCTATTACGATGAACCCCCCAAAAAGCTGAACGAAGCACCCTTAAGATACCCCTCGTTTGCCAAAGAAGCAAATATCCAGGGAACTGTGGTATTAGAGCTGGAAGTCCTTAAAAGCGGTAAGATCGGGGCAATTGAGGTGAAAAAATCTGTCCTGCCTGGACCGGGAGGATTAGATGAAGCAGCGATTGAATATGCCCGTCAACTGGAATTTGAGCCAGCAAAAACAAGTGGAAAACCTATTGCCGTCTGGGTAACTTTTCCCGTGAACTTCTATTTAGAAAATTAAGACAATGGAGGAATAGATATATGAAATTACTGAGAACCAGGATATTTATTATAAGCCTCATATTGCTTTCAGCCTTTGGTATATTATTTGCCAAAGCCCAGGTAGAACCTGCTTCTGGAAAGAAGCTTGATCTTATCCGCTACCACAATGTTGGAAATATCTGGTTACGCATCAGTAACTATGGTTTTTTTGGTTCTGGTGGAGATATTACCCCGGAGTGGCCCTCACTTGAGTACCCCGGCGGCAGTGGAATAGATTACCTCTATCGTGGAGCATTATGGTTTGGTGCAAAGAAGATCAGAAGGAACAACCTTGGGCAAAGGCTTTTCTGGGCACCTGACCCGGAGGATGAAAACGATGTAATCCCCGAATTTGGAGAAGGATGGACAGAAGACCTGAAACTGGTAGTCGATACATTAGTAACTACAGGTTTTGACGGTGATCTTGACTTGAAAGAGTTTCTGCCGGCTTACAACCCGCTGGAAACTTCTCCTTTAGGGCAGATGTATAATGATTATAATAGTGAAGATATTGTGGCTACCACATCAATCAGGCAGCAGCGGCGAGGTGAAGATGATGATGGTGATGGCAGTATTGATGAAGACCCGGTAGGATTTGCTTTCCCCTTTAGAATGGAAAATGAATTGCCAACAGCGTTTTCTGGATACGGCAGCCAGTATCTGCATGATCTAAATACTAATGAGTTCGGTCCTGTTATAGAAAATGATGAAATCTGGTTTCCCTTAGGTTTTGTTGATCTCTCTCAAGACCCGAGTGATGGAGTTTATTGTTTCACTCAACCACATGATGATGATGGAGATGCTTTACTGGATGAAGATGGCTATCCTGTCTCTGAACAGGATTTCATTGCCTATTACTATGACTATAGTCCTTTTGGCACACCTACTGAACGTGACTGGGGCGATAGCAAAGGCTCTTCTGATCATTATCCTCTCAAAGTAAGAGTTAGACAGCTTAGTTACCAGTGGAGTTATGAACATATTAAAAACCTGGTTTATGTGGAATTTGATATTACAAATATGAATTTTACAAATACCTATAGTGATACATTATATGATTGTGCCATGGGTATTTACATGGATTCTGATGTAGGCCCTCAAGCCTGGGATAATGTGCACTCTGATGATTACAGCTCTTATGTGGCTGGTGCCGGCTATGAATTTGCCTACACAAAAGATTTTGATGGCGATAATGGCTTGACAACAGGATTGATAGGCTCTAGAGTATGTACTCCTGATCCAGACATTCTGGAATTTGCTTGCTGGACTTGGGATGTAGGTGATGGCCCCGATGATTCTGATCCTTATAACCTGGATCCCACCACTACCGCCAACGAAAAATACTGGTTGATGACCAATAGAAATCCCAAACCTAATGATGACACCTACATTTCATTACGTGATTTTCCTGATGCTCAGGAAGATTCCGGTGGATTAGACACGCGTTATTTGTTTGGTTTCTATGGTGCTCTGCCAGATACTCCCGAATATAATGAAACTGATGATTATGGAAATTATTATAAGCGCTGGAACCTGGCACCTGGCAAGACTATGAAGATTGTGGTAGCTGTATTCCCAGGCGACTCCAGACTTGATCTAATGCAGACATCTATTCATGCCAAGGATACATATGGAGATGCTCAGAATTTGATTACTGTTACTCAGCCTGATACATTTATACATTATGTTCCACCAGAACCACCTGAAATACCCATGATGTTTGGCGAACTCTCCGACTCCGGTAACCAGATCACTGTTTATTGGGATAATAGATCAGAAATTGATAATGTTGATACAAAAACTGTGAAAATTCAGCAGTTAGGCTGGCAGGAAACAGACTCATTATCTACTCTTGACAGTCACATGCACGTCTGGAATGATGACCCGGTACTACAGGCAAACTGCCCGCATGAATTTGCTCCTTATGTCTGGGATGAAGATACTCAAGCTTATACAAGTACTGAAGCTAACAGAAATCCGAATGCCTACTTAAATCCCTGGACAGCCTACAGGTTGCGTCATGATTTCCAGGGGTACTCTCTGTGGGGTCGCACTGGTAGTGGTTCCCAGGAGTTCTGGATGCAGAAGGGTCGCTGGGATAAACTGGAGTCCGAACAGGATTATGCCGATTACATCGTCAACTGGGGATCAGCGCAATATCTTGATTTCGGAGGAGAATTGGGAATTGATAAAGGATTGCCTGATGCACACCGAGTTACAGAAGAAGACCTGAATTATTACCATTTTAATGATTTATATCAGTTGGTTAAATATACAACTGAGGATCTTGAAAATCCAAATATCCTTGTTTATGGCAAACCGTTATATGATTATGAGATGGATATGGAAACCGCTATTAGTATGTCTGCGGGTTTGAGCTTAAATGACGAAGCTCTGCTGTTTAAGCATCCGGATGTGAGCGATGAAGTATATCTGGAACTATATGATGATAGACTGATACCTTTGCCAGAACATCTTGGTCAAAGTAATATTGGTGATGAAGATAAACTCTTGAAATTACGTAAAGATAGACTGGCTCGCAGATACTATGAACAAACTATCAATCACCCGCCCAAGGGTATTGAATACTATGTAGCAGTTTCAGCCTGGGACAGAGGAATGCCATCTTTGGATATTCCCGTCCTGGAATCAGCTCGTGATGCAGATGCAAACATGAAGATATTCTTCCCCGGACCTGCTGGCAACAGCAAAATGGACAATATCTATGTAGTTCCAAACCCCTATATTGGTTTCAGCAAATTTGATGGGAAGCGTGATACTGATAATAAAGGAGACAAAAGCCGCCGTTTATGGTTCGTAAATCTCCCCGAGAAATGTACGATTAAAATCTGGACTATGGCGGGAGACCTGGTTGATCAAATCGAACATAACGGTGATGAATACTACGAAGACATCATTTCTGTTTCCAAAGCAGCCTTCGAAGCTCAAGCTGCCGGAGGAATTCATGCCTGGGACCTGCTATCAAAACACAATCAGATCATAGCCCCTGGTATTTATCTGTTCACAGTCATAGACAAAGATTCCGGTGATAAGAAAGTCGGAAAGTTTGTTGTAATAAAGTAGGGGGTGAATTATGAAAAAATATATTTGTATTATCGCATTAGTTATTCTGCTGCCCCTGTTGCTTTCGGCGGAAATTTTCCCCAAAGTAGGAACAGCAGGTGTTCAATTTCTTAAGCTGGGAATTGATGCCAGAGCTATTGGTATGGGTGAAGCATATACGGCTGTCACGGATGACATTTCTTCTGTTTACTGGAATCCTGCTGGTCTTTCGCTAAATACTCAAAACCAGGTTTTCTATTCTCATACCGAATGGTTGGCTGAAATCCAGCATGAATATTTTGCCGTTTCTCACTACTTTGATTTCGGTGTTCTGGCTTTTAGCATGTCTTATCTGCACATGCCGGAAATGGAAGTGATCACTGAAGAAAGTTGGGTGCCTACTGGAGAGATGTTCAATTGCTATGATCTGGCGGCTGGACTTACCTATTCCTATCAGTTTACCGATAAATTCTCTTTTGGTATTACTGGTAAATTTATCCGCGAAGAACTCGATGAATACCCGGCAAATGGTCTTTCGGTTGATTTAGGAACTCTCTATAACGCTGGCTGGAATAATATCACTATTGGTATGGCAATGAGAAATTTTGGCCCTGATATGGAGTTTAACATCGATGAAGATGGTGATGGGCTTTACGATGAAGATGTTTTTGATCTGCTTGATAATGACGGCGATGGCTTGATAGATGAAGATAGAGAAGAAATGCCTTTTAAACTTCCCATGAATTTCTCACTTGGATTAGCAGGTGACTTATATCGTTCTGATGATGATAGCTCCTATTTGATAGCTTCTCTGCAATTAGATAGCTATGTTGACCGTCAGGAAACATATAACCTGGGAGCTGAATACAAAATTGGTAAATTATGCCTGCGAAGCGGTTACCAGTTTGAATATGATGCTGCCGGTTTTAGCGCTGGTCTGGGATTTATCATTCCCACCAGTTCTTTTATTGTTATGTTAGATTATTCATATTCTGATTATGGAGATCTTACTGAGTCGTTTATGTTGACGCCACAGCGTTTTACTATAAAGTTGTTATATTAATTTATCTTAGGAGGACAAATGAAGAAGGTATTATTTATCAGTTTACTTATGGTTTTCATAGTAAGCTTATGCGCTGAGATTTTCCCGGTTAAGACAGATTTTCTCACCCCGGACTATTCAATGAAAGCTGTTCCACAGCAAAGAACTGCATCCAGAGAGGTTCCCGAATGGGAATGGTCAGTACCACCCCAGGACCTGTTAACTAACTATGCTGATTATTTCCAATGCTACAACCAGACTCCGATTGCTTTGCAGTCAGAAGAGAATGGCGGTGGCGTTTATATGATCTATCGCGTTAAAGATGCGGCTGGAAACAGCGAAATTAGTTATACTTACGTAGATAATATGGGTGTTGTTCAGGCTTCTCAAGGTATTGGAAGCGTTGGTTATTATCCGGATGCTATTGTTCACCAGGAAACTGGAGATGTATTTGGTACCTGGCACGTGGCTCTTGATGATGGCACAGGCACCTATGACTGTTTGTTAATTTATGATCTTTATCATATTATTCAGGGACATGGTCTCTGGAAAGACCCCGTGATCACTGTCCTTGACTCTGATGCTCAAAATGGCCTTGATCCTACTGCAGATGACGAATTTATCTGGCCCCAGTTAGCCATTGGTCCTTCTCCTGAAGCCGGAAAGCAGAGAATTTACTGTGTTGCCAGCAACCATATGGAAAATGACGGCTCTACAACTTATCCATCAGAAAATGTTATGATCATGTATGCTGATTTCAACGCCGATGATCTTAATGCTCAAAGTAACCTGGAATGGAGTTATAATACAATTCCAACCTTAGATAGCTGGAATGCTGCAGACCCTACCTGGTACCGCCCTTTTAAATCTTTCTGCGTGATTGATAATCAATTGATTTTCATGGGATACAAAATCGCTGATTCTGATGTTTCAACTGAACCAGATGAGCTTTTCTGCATGATTAATGATAATTATGGTGAAGGTGATAACTGGCAGGAATACTACTCAGTAAGCACTTTTCCCGAAGAAAATCCTCTATTTACCTATATTCCTACTGGTAGAGAATGGTATTTATACTCAGACAGAACCAATATTGAAGACCCCACAGCTGACCCGACAGACCCATGGCCAGTTGAACAGCAAATAATTTATACCGGTCATTTCAACATTGTGCCTACTCACGATAACAGCGCAGTTACTTGGGCTGGGAATATGGGTGTCACATTCGACAGTGGAGATGGACCGGGTTATTATTGGGTTACCGGCTATCA
The DNA here is from genome assembly GCA_021735645.1 of Candidatus Cloacimonadota bacterium. Taxonomy (GTDB): domain Bacteria; phylum Cloacimonadota; class Cloacimonadia; order Cloacimonadales; family TCS61; genus Stygibacter. The sequence continues at coordinate 22,115 of JAIPGP010000027.1, read as the reverse complement.
GATTTACCCCAAAACTTTCACTTTTGATCTGAATACTCACGAATTTAATATCACTGATGTATATCCATCAGGAGATTATCCTAATGATGGTATTTTAATGGAACCATGGGACCTTAATGAAGATGACGTTTTAGACAGTGTTCAAGCTAACGGTTTCCCCAATTGGGAAGAAGACTGGCCTATTTTTCATTATGATGCCGAAAGTGCTTTCCATTATAATGAAAATTACCTGACTACCAATAATGAAAATGGCTGGATGGCTTATCTATGGGTGGATGGTTTATATGCTAATGCTGCTAATGAAGGGTTTGAAGGTTATGAAGACTGGGTAGCTAAACCAGAACTGGCTGTTTGCGTTTCTAATGACTGGGGTGCAACCTGGAGTGATCCTATCTTTATGAATGCTAATGAAAATAGTGATACTTATGTAGAAGAATTTGCAGGTATGATCCCTTGCTTCGCTTATCCTGGCGACAGAATTGAAGATGATGGCGATGGTTATGGTATTGTGCATTTATTCTTCCTCGACGATAATGACTATGGCTCAAACCACAGCCAAACTCATGGTCTTAATAATGGCTCTACCTTTGAATATGCTGCCATGCGTATTTATTTTGGTGAAGGCGGTGGTCATGACGCTGATGATACTGAACTTGTTTCTGTTCCTTTACAGATAAAGAACTATCCTAATCCTTTCAATCCTACTACGACTATCCAGTTTGAAACTCAGACTGCTGGTCACGTAACCATTGATATCTACAACGTTAAAGGTCAGAAGATCAGAACTCTGGTTGACGATACTTACGAAGCCGGTATCCATCCGGTTACCTGGAATGGTACTAATGCCAATGGCTCTGAAGTTCCTTCAGGTGTTTATTTCTACAAAACAAAGTTCGGAAAATATACTACTTCAAAGAAAATGATCCTGATGAAATAAGCTGATCATTTATTGATTGATAATGCCCTCTATCGCAAGATAGAGGGCATTTTTTTTATAGGTCATATAAGTCCTATAGGTCCTATAAAAAATCCCCCCCCTCAATTCCTTGACATAATTTCTACTTCCCTGACTTCTGTATCCAATATTAGAAATCAGTTAAGAAATAGGCTCAGCCACCCTGACTGCTATGGTCAGTGTGGCTTTTTTTTTATTTAGGAGGTAAGATGAAATACGTCATGATACTGCTCTGTTGTCTGCTGATTGGCAGTTGTACCAGCCAGAAGTCAGAAACCCTGGTTATTGGCTTGATAAAGCCCTCTATGAACCATCTGCCGGTGCAGTATGCTCTTCAGCAAATTCCCGGAGATCATTCCGAATGGAATTTTCAATACTTTCATTCCGGCTGGGAAACTAATGAAGCTTTAGTTGCCGGACGCATTGATCTGGCTATTATGCCTTTCACGTATGCCTGGATGGATGTTTCTCAAAATAAAGAAGTAAAGATAATCTCATTTCTGGAACGAGAAAGTGATGGCATAATTGCCAGAAAACCTATTAATTCTCGAGAGGATTTGCAATCCGTTCGTTTGGGCGTATTAAAAAATTCCACGCTTGAGATCATTCCAGAAATGGTATTCATTAAGCAGAAATTGACCTTACCGGTAATGATACCATTTCGTACGCCCATGGATATGGCTGCTGCTCTGCAGGCGGGTGAAGTGGATGCCATCAGCTATTATGTACCCTCTATTTTCAATCTGCCATCACAGTTTGAGATTATTGACTGGTACAGTAATACTTTCCCCAGTCATCCCTGTTGTGATCTGGTTGTTTCGCAGACTGCTCTAAAATCAAAAGCAACGCTGGTGCAAAATTTTCTTAAAGATATTGATAAAGCTGTGGTAATGATGCGGAGAAACTACACCAAAAATCTGGAAATTGCTCAAAAAAACTATGGCTTAAATGAATCAACTGCCTCTCTGTCGCTTCAACACACAAAATACATTACAGGTTTGGAAGATACCGGCAAAGATTTTGAAATGCAGGCAGCAGAGATCATGCTGGCAAAAGGCTATCTGGCAAGAAAGGTAACAAAAGATGAAGTATATCACCAGATCATTCCTTAGTCTATTATTCCTGGCACTGATGATCTTCGGATTATTACTAAGTCTGAACATACCAGCGCGCAATGTTTTGCAGCCGGAAATAGACTGGCGCATCATGCTCACAGATTTCTTCTATTCATTTATCCGCGTTACGCTTACTGCCTTAACCGCCTGGATAACTGCTATCTTTATCGGCAAACTGCTTTATTCCTGCCCCTGGCTAAAAGCAATTACTATGCCTGCTCTTAACCTGATCCGTCACATTTCGCCTTATGCCTGGCTGCCTATTGCTATTATCTGGTTTGGTCTCGGTGAAGCACCTGCTGCGGCTATTTTGCTGACTGCACTTTTCTTTCCCGCTGTGATAATGACTGCTGAAAACTATGAAAGTGTACTCAAGGAATATCGCGAAGAAGCTCACATCTGTGGAGCTGATGCCTGGCAGATTTTTACGTTGGTGGAAATCCCAGTGCTCAAAGCTCAGTTTATAAACTTGCTCCGTATCCTCTGGGGTTTAGGCTGGACGACTGTGATCGCAGTGGAAATGCTGGGTGTGAAAAATGGCTTAGGATTTCGCCTGCTCGATTTCAGATATCTGCTCCAGTATGAAAATATGCTCATCTATATCCTCATCATGGGCTGTGCAGGTATAATAGTGGATAATCTGCTTCGTCACTGTCTCAAAATTATCCCCGATTAATACACCGGCTTAGTCAAGCCTGCGAAAAAGTATAAACCATATAAGTCCTATAATCTCAGAGTAAAAATTTGTCAGGAAAAATATAATACTTGACAAACGAGAAAATGAAATGTATATTATTAATGTAAAGAAAAAGAAGTAGATAGAACTTAATAAAATGTGAGTCGCAGCTAAAATAAGGTATAATGCAGGTACCGGGAGAGTGATTTGTATTCTGGGGATAGCTTTTCTGGAACTCGTGTGAACATAAAAAACCTTAGGAGGAGTAATGAAAAAGTTCTTCTTTCTCTGTATGTTGCTGGTGTTTGCCCTAAGCGCAATAGCCGAAAGAATGCCGATTCGCACAAACGATCCCACACCAGACTATTCAGTTAATGCAGTAGCAAATACCAGACCAGTAGCCCGAGAAACTCGAGGTTGGGAATGGGAAATTCCCCCACAACCACTTCTGACAAATTATGCTGATTATTTTCAAGCCTATAGTGCTTTGCCGGTTGCCTTGCAGCCTGAAGAGCATGGTGGCGGTATTTATATCGTTTACCGTGTCAAAGACCAGGCTGGTAACAGCGAAGTAAATTACAGTTACATCCATGCCAATGGTATTGTGCAATCATCAGCAGGACTGGGAGAAGTAGGCTATTATTGTGATGCAGAAGTAGATCCTGAGACTGGTAACGTATTTGCCACCTGGCATGCTGCTGTAGGATCAACTCCAGAGACTGTTGATTGTCTGGTTACTTATGACCTTTATCACATTATTGGGGGACATGGATTGTGGAAAGACCCTGTTATCCAGTTGATAGATTCTGATGATCCACCTATTCCTGATCCCACTGAAAAGGATGAATTTATGTGGCCCGAAATTAAGATCGGTCCATCTCCTGTCCCTGACAAGCAACGTGTATATGTGATAGCATCAAATGCCAATCCCTCTGATGGCTCAGCCGGATATCCTTCTGAGAATCCTATACTATGCTATGCTGATTTTGATGAGAATGACCTTAGTGAGCAAAGTGACCTGGAATGGACATATCGCACAATTGCAACTTTTGATAGCTGGAATGCCGAAGATCCAGAGTGGCTTAGAGCCTTCAAAGCCTGGACAGTTATCGATAGCCAGTTGATTTTTGCTGGTTTCCGTGTATCTAATGTAGAAACAGAACCCTATAAGTTGATGTGTTTTGTTAATGATAATTATGGCGAAGGCGAATTTGTGGAATATTACCAGGATATGCAGATAGAGGAAGATAATCCCACTTGGATAGACCCTGAAAGTGGAGATACTTATTATCTCTATTCTGATTTAGATAATTCTCCAACTGTGCCTTATGAAGCTGTGTATCAGACTATGATCAATTCCGGCAGGTTTAATTTATATCCTGCTGAAGATGGTGACTGTGTTGTGTGGGGCGGCTCTTTAGGAATCCTGTTTGATATTGACCCAGACCAACTGGGTTTATATCGCCCACTCTGGTACCAGATTTATCCAAAAGTATTCAGGTTTGACTTGAATACCTTAGAATTCAGTTTTACTGATGTCTATCCCGCAGGTGCAGTTCCTAATGACAGTATTCCCATGAAACCCTGGGACCTTGATGAAGATGGGATATATGATGAAACCTATGATGATAATATGCCCATGTGGGCTAATGACTGGCCCATCTTTTATTTTGATGAAGAATCTACCTTTGATTATAATCAATATTATCTCACCAGTAATCCCGAAACTGGTGTCATGGCGTATGTCTGGGTAGATGGACTCAATGCAAAACAAGCTAATGAAGGAATAGCAGGCTTTGAGAGCTGGGTAGCAAAAACCGAACTTGCTATTACCATTTCATATGACTGGGGAATGACCTGGAATGAGCCCATTTTTATGAATGCTAATCCCGAAAGCGATAATTATGTGGAAGAGCTGGAAGGAATGATACCCTGCTTTGTTTATCCGGGAGACAGGATAGAAAGGGATCCCTACTCTGGTGAATCAATCCTGCACCTTTTCTTCCTGGATGATAACGATTATGGCTCGTTCCATAGTAAACAGCAAGGTCTGAATAATGGCTCAACTTTCCAGTATGCTGCTGTGCGCTTCACTTTTTCTGATAATGATCACAACGAAATAGTCAACCGCAATCTGTCTGTAAGTAATTACCCAAATCCCTTTAATCCCCAGACTGCTATTGCTTTTGAACTTGATCAGCCCTCCCATGTAAAGATTGATATCTATAATATCAAAGGTCAAAAAGTGAAAACTTTTGGCAGAGAACATTATCAGGCAGGACCGCATAAACTTACCTGGAATGCCCAAACTGCTCCATCAGGTGTATATTTCTATCGCCTGACTACTGCTACAGATTCTGCTACCGGAAAAATGATCTTACTTAAATAGTCAGGAGTATATGAAACAGTTAAATTTACAGCTTTTTTCTGCCTGAGATATTGTATAGGTCTTATAGGTCATATCTGTCCTATAAGACCTATGATCACCGACTAATAATCAGCTTAGTAAATATAATCCTTGACAACCAGAAAAAGTAAATGTAAATTATGATGTTAGTGAAAAGACGTAGAAAGATCTTTATAAACTGTGTAACGCAGCAAAATAAGGTATAATGCAGGTACCGGGAGAGTGACAAATATTCGGGGGAATAGCTTTTCCGGTACTCGCATGATCATAAAAAACCTTAGGAGGAAAAATGAAGAAGTTCTTCATTCTCTGTATGTTGCTGGTACTTGCTATTAGTGCAGTTGCTGAAAGAATGTCGGTCAGAACTATCGATGCCACACCGGACTTTTCAGTTAATGCCTTAGCAAATACCAGACCCGTAACCCGAGAAGCTCCAGATTGGGAATGGGAAATTCCCCCACAACCCTTACTGACGAATTACGCTGATTACTTTCAAGCCTATAGTGCTTTGCCTATTGCTCTGCAGCCGGAAGATCACGGTGGCGGCATCTATATTGTTTACCGTGTGAAAGACCAGGTTAATATCAGCGAAGTTAATTACAGTTACATTGATGCCAATGGCATTGTGCAGGCATCTGGGGGTCTTGGAGAAGTAGGTTATTATTGTGATGCAGAAGTTGATCAGCAGACTGGAAATGTATTTGCCACCTGGCACGCAGCAATACCTTCAACACCGGAAACTGTCGATTGCCTCGTTACTTATGACCTTTATCACATTATTCAGGGTCCAGGACTTTGGAAAGATCCGGTTATTCAACTGATAGACTCTGACGACCCACCCATCCCTGATCCCACTGAAGATGACGAATTCATGTGGCCTGAGATCATTATAGGTCCTTCACCTGTTCCTGATAAGCAGCGCGTTTATGTAGTAGCCTCAAATGCCAATGAAGCTGACGGAGATGTGGGCTATCCGTCTGAAAACCCCATACTCTGCTATGCAGATTTTGATGTTGATGATCTTTCGGAGCAAAGTGACCTGGTCTGGTCATATCGCACGATAGCTACTTTTGATAGCTGGAATGCCGAAGACCCTATGTGGTACCGCGGATTCAGATCATGGACTGTTATCGATAATAAAGTCATTTTTGCCGGCTACCGCGTTTCTGATGTTGACTATGATCCCGATGAGTATTTCTGCTTTGTGAATGAGAATTACGGTGAAGGTGAATTTGTGGAATATTATGCCGACATCCAGATTCCTGAAGATAATCCCACCTGGATAGATGCTGATAGTGGAGATACTTACTATCTTTATTCAGATTTAGAAAATTCTCCTACTGTTCCTTATGATTCAGTATATCAGACTCCTATCGATTCCGGAAGATTCAATATGTATCCTGCTGAAGATGGTAACTGTGTAGTCTGGGGTGGCTCTTTAGGGATACTATTCGATGTCAGCCCTACTGAGCTCAGTATGTATCGTCCGCTCTGGTACCAGATTTATCCCAAGATATTCAGATTTGATCTCACTACTCACGAATTCAGTTTCACTGATGTATACCCTGCCGGAGCAAATCCTAATGATGGTGTTCCCATGAAACCCTGGGATCTGGATGAAGACGGCGAATATGATGATACTTATGATGACAATATGCCCATGTGGGCTAATGACTGGCCCATCTTTCATTACGACGAGGATTCTGCCTTTTATTATAACCAGTACTATGTGACCAGTAACCCGGAGACTGGCGTGATGGCTTATGTCTGGGTAGATGGTCTCAATGCCAAGGAAGCTAATGAAGGTACTGCTGGTTTCGAGAGCTGGGTAGCAAAACCGGAAATCGCTATCTGCATTTCCAATGACTGGGGCATGAACTGGAGTGATCCCATTTTTATGAATGCCAATCCTGCCAGTGAAAATTATGTGGAAGAACTCGATGGCATGATTCCATGTTTTGTCTATCCGGGAGACAGGATAGAAGCTGATGAATATACCGGAGAATCAATTCTTCACCTCTTCTTCCTGGATGATAATGATTATGGCTCATTCCACAGTCGGCAGCACGGCTTGAATAATGGTTCCACTTTCCAGTATGCTGCTGTACGCATCACTTATTCTGATACTGATAATAATGCAATAGTTGAAAATAATCTTTCAGCAAGAAATTATCCTAATCCTTTCAATCCTGAAACCAGAATAGCTTTCAATCTTGATCAATCTTCAAATGTCAGGATAGATGTTTATAATATCAAGGGACAAAAAGTGGAAACTATTGCCGATGAACACTTCGATGCTGGACAGCATGATCTTATCTGGAATGCAGAAACTGCTCCTTCCGGAGTATATTTCTATCGCATTGTAACTGATCAGGAGTCCGCAACTGGCAAAATGATCTTACTCAAATAGTCATCATATTTTACAAAGATAAAGCCTCTGAAACGGGGCTTTATCTACATTAACACTGCCTCCCATTGTTCTCATTGGTATATTAAGGACTGATAATAATTGTAACTGGAAGGAATAAAATGTTATACAAATTAAAAAAATTTGGTTGTGAGGATGATTTCTGGAGAATCAGGACATTTCTTCGGGAATGTTTTTTATCCAGTAACAAAAGAAAGAAATCATGGCTGCCGGCAGAACTGGATTACTGGCGCTGGCATGTTAACCGTAACTGTTTTGAGCGGGAAATTGATGATCTGATCTGGTTTTGGGAATCTGATGCGGGTGAAATTATGGCAGTTATGCATCCTGCCGGTCGCCGGGATGCGGTAATTGATATTCATCCGAATTATAAAACCGTAAAATTTGAGGCAGAGATCATCGAAACTGCTTTGCAGTATCTGAGTAAGAAAAATGATAAAGGTGAAAATATTCTCTATATCTGGTCGCATAGAGATGACAAATTGCGAAATGAGATATTGCAAAGCAAGGGCTTTGAACGTCAGGATATTAATACCAGAGAGCGATATTATGTCTTAAGTAATATACCTCAGATAAAGATACCAAAGGGTTTTATTTTGCGCTCGCAGGGAAGCGGGGATGACGTTGTTTCCCGGAGCTGGGCGTCCTGGACAGCTTTTCATCCCGATGAGCCTGATGAGAAATACGAAGGCTGGGAATGGTTCAAAAATTTGCAAAACGCACCATTATACAGACGAGATCTGGATGTAGTAATGGAATCGCCGGAGGGCAAAGTTGTAGGATTTGCTACTGTCTGGTTTGATGATTATCTGCGAACTGCTCTTTTTGAACCGGTAGGAATCGATAAGGATTTTCACAGGCAGGGCCTGGGTAGAGCATTGATGCTGGAAGGATTGCGCCGCTCTGCTGAGATAGGAGCTACTCTGGCAATAGTAGTTTCTGAGGAAGAGCCTGCTCATCAATTCTATCAATCAGTTGGCTTCACAGATTATGATATCTGCGACGCCTGGCTGAAATCCTGGTAACTATCAGGAAATCTCATTATCCAAGCCATCCATCGTCGAAATTACATTACATTACTTCACATTACATTATTTCGCGTAATTTCGCGGCTTTCGCGGTTAAAAAAATCTTACTTACATTCCGTTTCATTAGTTTGCGTTTGTTCGGTTTGTCTTGATGGGGCATAATTTATGAAGCCTATTCGCGGCTATAAATTCCTGCATTACATTACAATCCGTGATTAGAATTGAGAGCTTAAGAGTTGGAGAGTTTGAAAGTTAGACCTGATTTATCAGGCATTTCATATTTTGTTCGCGTTTGTTCGCGGCTGAATAAATCTTACATTACATTTTATTCCCCGAGTCTCGACTTCCCCATTCACTATTCACTTCTTTTCCCAATCACGCTTATAGAATACATTCTTTCGCGTAATTTCGCGGCTTTCGCGGTTAATGAATAATTTTGAAGTTTGGATTTTGAATGTTGAATTAAATGCAATGTAATTCCTGAGCAAGGATGCACGCATACAATGTCCACCTCCAGCCATGTAAAATAATCTATCTCTTTATTTCACATTACATTTGTCCCCTGCGTACTCTACGTCCTCTGTGCCTCTGTGGTAAAAATCTCTTACATTACATTCTTTCGCGTAATTTCGCGGCTTTCGCGGTTAATGAATAATTTTGAAGTTTGGATTTTGAATGTTGAATTAAATGCAATGTAATTCCAGAGCAAGGATGCACGCATACATTGTCCACCTCCAGCCATGTAAAATAATCTATCTCTTTATTTCACATTACATTTGTCCCCTGCGTTCTCTACGTTCTCTGTGCCTCTGTGGTAAAAATCTCTTACATTACATTCTTTCGCGTAATTTCGCGGCTTTCGCGGTTAATAAATCTTACATTACATTACATTTCAATTCACTGTTCACTATTCACAGTTCACAGCCAAAAAACACATTACATTATCCGTGACCATCCATCCAATCCGCGTTCTACATTTTATTTCTTACTCAGTCAGTCCATGTCCCCCGCACCAGAGCAAGGATGCAATTGCTACAATGCACTGCCAGCCCGGCAGGATGATTTAATCTTTTTTCTTAGACATAGCGTTTTCTCATCTTTGCTTCTTTTATCCGCAACCTCCGCATACACCGTGTTCTATTTTCATCTTCGCATCACCCTTTTTTCCTTATGTCTAATTCACTCATAATACGCTTTTTTATTTCTTCACAAAATACATGTTATTACGCAATATTGAACTGTGTTAGTTAAGGTCATTATATCATTATATTAGTGAATAATTTATTTTTGTAAAAAAAAAGAGGTTTATTATGAAAACGATGCAAGACCCATACTCATTTCTCCAAAAAGAACAGTCATTACTGGACTTTAAAGCTAATCACAGGGCTGAAGCTAATAGTTTACCAGAGAATAAGCCCTCCCTTCTCCTCTTCACACTTTCGCATCCTCTCATCTTCACATCTTCCTTCCCTCAATCCCTCAATCCCTCAATCCCTCAATCCCTCCTCTTCCATTCACTATTCACCTCTTTCCCCCTTTAATAATTTATTGATGAAAAAATGTAAGGAATGTAAGGAAATGTAAGGAAAATGTAAGGTCATAACTCACTGCAATAATATCAATTACAACAAAAACTTACATTTTTGCCCATTTTGAGATATACATACCCCTATATTTAACTTTTACCTAAACTGAGCGATAGATATTTTCAACCTCAAATTATAATCTTCTAACCATGTAGATTAATCATCTCTGATAAATAAATAAAACGATTACATTAAATTCATTATAGTTCACCCTGTTCACAAAGCCTTTCCCCATACCAAATATGCATTGCCTGGTCATAGAGCAACTTTTCAAAGTGCGGAATTATCCAGCCAGGTCGGCAGAAGTTTTTTAAGCTCAGGATCAGGATAGGTTCCTTGATAACTCAGCAGAAACAGCAGACTGCTATGAGCAGGAAACTGAGCTTCCTGAGCCATTACATGACACCAGTGACAAGTGGCATATCCCACAGAAACCAGCAGCGGTTTATTATGCTCTTTCGCATATTCCAGAACTTCTATACTCCATTCCTGCCAGTGCACAGGATTATCAGCATGCTGCCTCAAATAAGGCGAAGAGGAAACTCCCAGATTGTTTCTATCTATATCGATCATTATATTACTCCCCATAACTTTATCAATTATATAAAGAGAAAAGGGAGAATCTCTTAAATCAAATAAATAATAACCCTAAGCAACAAAGAACTCCGTGAGAGGAATGATGTCAGGAAAGATTCCTGACATCATCCACTCGGTTCGGGGGAAATATTTATTTCAATAGCAGAGCTTTTTGGAAGATTCTCTGCTCGACAGTTTCCATACAGAATAAATAGATACCTGAACTTACGCCCTTTCCTGCTTCATCTACGCCATTCCAGATGATACTGTGCTCACCTTCGCTCAGATTTGCGGAGATAAGCTTCCTGATCTGCTGACCTTTCAGGTTATATACAGTCAGTTCCACCTTTCCGGCTTCTGCCAGATGGAAGTTAACACAGGTTTGCGGATTGAAAGGATTGGGGAAAATAGTAAGTTGAGATATTTGAGGGGAAAGAATATCTTCCTGATTAGCTGCTGTCAGATCAAAAGGAGTGCCCTGCACCCAGGAGCAATTGCAGATAGCACCGTCCGGGCAGGTCTGGGTGAGATCAAAGGTCTGATCGCCATTGCCTTCATTGAATTGCCAGTATCCAGCCAGTCCCGACTCTGTGCCATTCAGATATTGCGTCATATTTGCCATTATCTCCTGCTGGCTGCGAACCATGTCCCACACACGCACCTCATCAATGATTCCTGTAAAAGCAGCATTGGTGGTTGTTATGTTCCCAATGATTAGAGCTTGAGTGGAATTATCTGCCACAGCTCCTGAGGGTGCGGTATGATAGGTAAGTATCTGCTCTATTCCATTCAGATAGACCTTTAATTCACCAGCATAACTCACCGCTATGTGAGTTCCCTCATGCAGGACTATGGAATTATCCGGTGTGGAGACAAAGCTGACTGTGCCATCTGCATGGATCATTTTTACTACCAGGCAATTTGAGTTGTAAAGCGGATAACTTTGTGAGAGAAACAGGGTGACATTGGTTTTATCCATGATCCTGCCCATACCTGTTACCGGATTATAACCATAAGCATCTGCTTTTATCCAACCTTCAAATGTAAAAGCTTCTGTCAGATTAATAGCCTCAACAGCCGGAATGGATACGTGATTACTCCCTGCGGTGAATAAAAGAGCGCTTTCTCCATCAAATACTCTGATATAATCTTCTCTGAGTGCATCTTCTACTGTATAACCGTTAGTTACACTCAGGTGTACATCATAACTGGCAGGAAGCAGATATTCATATTCAGGAGCAGGAATTGTGCTATCCATAATACCGTCATTATTAAAATCCCAGCAGTAAGAAAATACTTCCGGCTTACTGTAGATTTCAGGAATGAAGCTGACGCCAAGTGGAGCATGACCCGTTTGAATGTCAGACTCAAAGTCGCAGAGCAGAAAATTATCCAGACTTTCCCACCATCTAATGTGATGGACTCCATACACTGCTGTGCAGCCAATGATATCAAGATCAGCATCATTATCCAGATTGACTACAAAAAGTTTCAGAAGATCAACTGCATCATTACTGATAGTCCATTCCCGGTAATTTTCCTCACCCTCATTCTCAAAGAAAGTAGCTATTCCTGTCTGCCAGGCGATGGAAAAGATGTCCATATCGCCATCCTCATCAATGTCACTTAGAACCGGACAGCGTGCTCCATTATAATTATCACGCAGCAGATGCAGACTGAAATTCTGATTGCCGTCATTTTCAAACCAGCCTACCGCATCACTGCTGCCGCAGGATGTAGCTGCAAAGTCTAAGTATTCATCATCATTTATATAACCAGCCTGTATCCAGTTAGGTTTATCCCACTCATTAAACAGCTGGTGTTCCACAAATTCTTCGTCATCTCCTATATTCTCCAGCCAGCAGATTCCTCCCCCCTGAGCTGCTGCCAGAATATCACAATATCCATCTCCATCAAGGTCGATTGCTGCTGCTCCACTCACAATCGTCCATCCATCTTTGATGATATGCTCAGTGAAATTCTCCTCGCCATCATTCTCAAACCAGCCCAGACGTCCTGAGGTGCAGGCGGTTGCCAGTATATCTACTTCTCCATCAGAATTAATATCCACAAATTGACCGCTCAAATGGTCTTTTACCTGCACAAACCCCGGTTCGTCCCAGCTTGATGTAATTTCATGCTCTATGAAACTGCCACTGTGATCATTCTCAAACCAGGATATTTTATCTGCCCCCTTTGCTGTTGCCACAAAATCAGGATAGCCATCCTGATTTATATCACAGACATCAATTGCCTTGGCATTGGTGAATCCCTCTATGATCATATGAGGAGTAAAATCCAGACCACCATTATTTTCCAGCCACTTAATATGATGACCCGGATTGCAGGTATATACGATATCCGCCCAGCCATCAAGATTAAAGTCTGCCGATGCTAATGCACAGGCTCCATTGGTATCCTCAATTATCGTCGCCTCCTCAAACATGGCATTTCCCATCAACATTACAGGAAAAATAAAACTAAGCAATAATATTGCCTGTAAACAAGGCCTTATATTCATAGCCATCTCCTTCAGAGTATCCCACTCTTATTTAGTGTTACATAACCGGAACACTAATTGCCTTTCTCCTTATTTTTTGTCAAGTGGTTTTCTTTTATTCTGGCTTCCCCCCGAAATTAAAATGAAAACGGGTTTCAAATTGCCCTGAAGGGGCAGTACTACGGCGAAGCCTAATAGCCATGGGTGAAACCCATGGTTCATATTATAACCAAACTCAGCCCTGAAGGGGCTGCACCACGCAAGTGTAACCCCATTCGGGGTTCAATTTAATTTGATAACAATATCATTTATAATACACATAATATCAATTAGTTATGTCAAGTTTCAGGAAATAAAACAGGGGGATGCCAGGTTTTCTTTTATCTCACCAATTGAAACCTCCCGTATGGTTGGAAAACCTCCGAAATGGTTGCCCCTTTTTAGATAAATTTCTGCAGCTAAGTCATACATGCACCGCCGGGTATTTCCAGGTGGGGCGCAGATGACGACCTTTATCAGCAGATTCCAGCATGATATACTTCTCAGTTTGAAATGTGGAATAGATTAGGTGATTGGTCGTAGTTCTCGCCCCACTTCCGGAGTACCGCCAGCGCTGCAAGTCCTACTTAACTGGTAAATTATCATTAAAGCACCTGCTATGAAAAAACAGAGGGATATCAGGTTCTCTTTTATTTGTCTCAAATTATCTGCTTGACCGCTGGTTACTACAATGTAAGTATTGTCTCATAGAAACACTAAAAGGGAAGAATCGGGATATGAATGATGAAAAATTGATTACTTTGCTGATGGAAGTAGACTTCAATCAGGTAGAAGCTGAAGTATATCTTGCCTTACTGAGAAACTCAGCTCAAACAGGCTACAAAATCGCTGGCATCACCGGCAAATCACGCTCAAATGTCTATCAGGCTCTCAAAAAACTGGAGCAAAAGGGTGCCATAGTTCAATTGCAGGGTGACAGCAGTAATAAGTATTACAGGGCTGTGCCCATTGAACAGGTGCTGGAGCAGCAGGAAAGAGCTTTTCTGGTAAAAAAGGAAAATATCAGTCAGGCATTTAAACACCTTAAACCTGAAGAAGATGACAGTCAGATATACAGTTTACAAACAGTTAGCCAGGTTTATGAAGAAGCTCTTAAATTAATCAGGAATACAAAAGAGATCATCTTTGTGGATGCTACTAAGCTGCAGCTTGCCAAGATTGGGGTAGAATTGGAATCAGCCACTGCCAGAGGAGTGAAAGTGGTTATTCTCAGTGACGGATCATACCACGTGAAGGGTTCACATGTAATCAATTTTCAGTATTATACACCTCCTGGCAGAAGCTATGAACCCTGGAAAATCGACTGGTTTTGCCTCGCTGCTGATGGTGATGTATTTCTGATCGCTAATTTTGAGCCCGACAGTGAGGAATTAGTCAATGCACTATGCAGCAGCAATGTTTATATCAGTGGCTGGATATACAGTGACATGCTCTATGAAATGGCTTTCAATAATATAATTGGTTTATTTCGCAAGGGACTGAGCCGGGAAGAAATCTGGGCAGGCATCAATGATTATGCCAGCCTGTTTTTTGACTGTGCCCCAGGCATAAAACTCCTGCAGAAAAAATACTCAGAAAAGAAGCAATAAACATAAGATGAAGGACTCATCAGATTAACTTGAGATTCCAACCATACACCACGTAGCTTAATCTTTCCAGATTAAGATTATATTTTATGTCTATCAGGGAGTCTGTTAAACATCACGCTGCCTCCTTTAACAACTTACGCCTCATAATATCAATAATAAGCATTACCTCATAAATATCTGTGACTTTTAACTTGTTCTTTTAAATTCTATCTGCGTTGTTCATCGCTTCAATATCAACGGATATTTAAGCTCTTCACGTCGTATTTAATTCAAAATTACTGCGTTAAAATGTTACACATATTTAGGAAAAACTAATCTGCTTAGCTGGAGGAAGATTTGATCAGACAAACTTTCACCATAGTTATGAACAGGGAGTTAAGCTTATTTCTCTGGATTCCCCGTCTCAAACTACGGGTATATTCTCTTTGACTCGCAGTTTTAATTTCATGCTCTGTTATGTGAGTAAAAATGATGAACATTATCATGACTATGGACCTGTATTCTGGACTTCTCCTCAGGATGAGTTCCGCAGCTGTTTATCAGATTTCTCGGCATTAAGATGGCTTGATTGCAGCGTAGGAATTGAATCCATGAACTTAAGAAGCTCTACCTGCACTACCACAAATCTCGGTGATTATTTTATTTTGTACTTCTATACTTATGGTTCAGAAGGTTTGCCGTTTTGCGAGATACGTAACCGGCTGACCGGTCAGATAGAATTAGCTGAAATACCTGAAATTATGCCTTTTGATATTTTACAAAATAGTGCTGGAGAACTGCTCTTTTTCTGTGAGAATGATACAATGATTGATATTTACACTTTAGCGGAAGAAATCCAGGTTAGCAATGATGAGCCGGAAATAGTAAAAAATCATTACGAACTATGCAATTATCCCAATCCCTTCAATCCTGGGACAGAGATAGCTTTCCATCTTGATCAGGCGTCAAATGTCCGGATCGAGGTTTATAATATCAAAGGTCAGAAAGTAGATACTATTGCCGATGAACATTTCGATGCTGGGCAGCATGACCTTATCTGGAATGCAGAAGATGTTCTCTCAGGAGTATATTTCTATAGAATTAATACTGATAAAGACTCAGCAACCGGTAAAATGATCTTACTCAAATAGCTCAAACTTTTTATTGATCAAGCCTCGCATCTCGATGTATGACAGGGTTAGAGGGCAGACCCACGGTTCTGCTTCCTAGCCCTATCATCTTTAATTCGGACAAAGTCCGCTAATATTTTCCTGCCAAAACGAATTAGAATATTATCTAATGTGCTGACGGTGAATGATTTTGAGCAAACAATCTTAGATCATCACTCCCCGGATATTGATATATACTTAGTGAAAACTGTGGTATAACAGCCAGAAGATGGTCAAAAATATCTGCCTGAATGCTTTCGTAAAAAGCCCATCTCTGGTCTTTACAAAAAACGTATATCTCCAGTGGCAGTCCTTTTTCCGTGGGCTGAAGCTGGCGTACCAGGAAAGTCATATCATTGTGTATCTGGGGATGCTGTTTCAAGTATTCCTCTACATAGCGGCGGAATGTACCAATGTTAGTAAGTCTTCTTCCATTAACGAGAACACTGTCATCAACCTGATTTTGCCTGTTAAAATCGGCAACTTCTTTTTCTCTGTTTATAATGTATTCTCTGATTATCTGAATTTTCTTAAGTTGTTCCAGATCTGTTGAGTTTAAAAAGCGAATGCTCTTTATATCAATATAAAGGGAACGCTTAATTCTTCTACCACCTGATTCTTCCATACCTCGCCAGTTTGTGAATGACTCAGTAATAAGAGCATAAGGCGGAATTGTGCTTATTGTTCTATCCCAGTTCTGTATTTTAACTGTATTCAGTGAAATGTCAGTTACAATTCCATCCGCATTTCTGCTGGGCATTTCCACCCAGTCACCCAGACTAACCATATCGTTCGCAGATAGCTGAATACCAGCCACAAAACCAAGTATAGTATCTTTGAATATCAGCATGATGACTGCTGCCATCGCGCCTAATCCGGTGAAAAATGAAGTAAGATTCTTATCAAAGATTATGGATACAAATACCCCAAACCCAAGAATGTAGGTGAATATTTTGATTACCTGAACAACACCCTTGATAGGACGATTTTTGGCAACAGGCATTGTATTATAGATTTCATGTAAAGCATTCAAAAAAGCATTAATTACTAATAAGGCTGTAATTACGATATATAAATAGGCTGCTGTCTGAATTGCTTCCACTGCTCGCGGGAAATCAGGTAATACCAGAGTCACAACATAATAGATAATGAGCGCTGGAACTAAATGAGAAAGCCGGCTGAATACTTTCTGATCATAAAATATATTATCCCAGCGAGCTTGTGTTTTATCAATTAATTTTTTCATATTACGCAGTATTACTTTATTAGTGAGTAAATAAGCTATCCAGGCTGCTGACAGCATAATTATAAATGAAATGATTGAGGCTGAAACAGAAGCTTGAGGTGATTGCAAGCCCAATTCCAGTAGCCAGTTTTTGATTAAATTTATCATTACTTTCTACTCCGTTTTATTATTTAGCTGCGATTAAATTTAAATCTCTCTATCTTGTCAATTGCATTGTTAATCACGCATCCCCCTGAGAGTGTTAATAATGTGCTGAGGAGTATTCTGGGTCAGAGGGGTGAAGGGACGACCATTGCGGAGGTCTGGCGACCATCCGCAAGGTCTGATTTTGTGATATATTATGTATTACCAGCTTACGTATTCAGGGAAAACTATACGGCTCAGCTGCAGGAAAATATCAGTAGCCTGGGAATGATCATCGAGGTCAAGGCGATTGACGCTTACGATAACAGTCGCATCACTTTCGGGTTGATACCACATATCAGTACAAAAGCCAAAGATAGTACCATTATGACCATAGAATCCACCCAGCTTGGCAATTCCTTCGCCATACTGAAACCAGTCCGGAGCTCCCTGCATAGTAATTGTCTGCAATCTTTCCTGCTGGATTGCCGGATTCATATTGAAGCCATAAAACATCCAACGGACATAAGTGCGCAGGTCGGCAATATCTGAAATCAACGCTCCAGCGGCACCAGCCCACAAGGGGTTCAGTTCTGTGTAATCAATAAAATGGTCTTCTTCCCAGCAATAGCCGTGCAAACTGCCTGGCAATTCGTAGTCACCTTGCAAAGGGTAATAGGTATGCGTTAGTCCAAAGGGTTCGATAATCCGGTTATGATATTCGGTTTGAAGGTTATTTCCGGTCACTATTTCGATTACTTTGCCTAAAATAGTATAATTCGCATTACAGTAAACCGTGTTTTCATCAGGCGCAGTAAACTCATCTTCCAGAGCGGCAGATATGGCAATCAATGAGTCCTGTTCAAATTCAATAAAAGGCTGAGCATAGATGAGTTCCAAAAAATCTGCATCAGCATAATCTTTTATTCCGCTGCGCATCATTAAAAGGTCTTTCAGTGTAATATATTCTGCATTAGGAAAATCCGGGAGATAATGCATCAGGTAATCTTCAGTATGCAAAAGTCCTTCATCAGCCAGCATCATGATCAAAGTAGCAGTAAAAGTTTTGGTGATTGATGCTATTCTGAATTGAGAATCAAGCTGCCGTTCATTATCGGTCTCCAAATCCTCAATTCCTGCACAATAATTGTAAATCTCGCCATCGACTTCAATGGAAACAGCAATACTGGGCAGATTTTCTGTTGTCATTATTCCTGTGAGCAGCGAGTCGATTTCCGAAGTGAGTTCTGCTGTAAAAAACTTAGGTTCATCATCTGAGCTGCAGGCAAACAGCAGAAGAAGAATGGGGATAATAAGCAACAATTCTCTCATTAGTCCTTCTTACTTCAATAATAATACTTTGGCAGTTTGATTTACTATGCCATTAATAGAAATATTGACCAGATAGACTCCTGAGGGTTGGATATTGCCATATTGATCGACTCCCAGCCAGTTAATTTGATGTTCCCCGCTCTGGAATTCTTCACTATCAAGCTGTTTCACAAGTTGTCCCTTTAAATTATAGATATTAACCTCTACATACGCTGCTTCGGCTATATGATAGGCTATGGTAACTGCCGGATTAAAAGGATTAGGATATATCGACTGTATCTCGCAAATCTGAACCGGGATATTATTTTCTGTGCTGCCGGTTACTATTTTCTCGATCGGGTCAGAAAATGCCGGTTCAGAATATATTCCGCTGGTATAATGGGCGATCACTGCATATTGCCAGAGATTAGCCGGCAATTCTGCCCAGCCGGTATCTATGTATTCATTGTCAAAAGTATCTTCGATCAATACATCCCATAATTCGGGATTGCCGCTAAAGCATTCCAGAAAGCGATAGACAATATAACCTTCCAGCATTCTCAAATCTGGATCATCCCAGCTTACGGTTACTTCTTCATATTGCACAGTTTCAATAGCAGTTACGTTTTCAGCCGGATATGGTGTTTCCTGCAGGATGATCGTACCCAGATCAATATCTTCTATCCCGACCGTGATATCATCTGTATAGAGGTCAAAGCCGTCTTTATTTATTTCCAGGTCATAATTGGCATTATAAGCCACTTCGGCAAAGATAAAATCACCATTCTCATCAGTTTCTGTTTCGTAATCCGTCTGTCCTTCTAAAGTTACAAGACAATCCGGTTCCCCGGTTTCAGGAAAATCACTGCTCACTACATGACCCTGAATGATCACATTTTCATCCGGGGCAGCAATCCAGGCAGCGCCGCCGGTAGAGTGATAGGCAGGATAGGGATTAGGGAATTCCACCCATTCACCGCCAGCACCCTGGGATATATCATACGCAAAATAAGGTATGCCGTCATCTCCGCGTGTGGCTGTAAGAAACACGGTATTATCGCCCACTGCCATACCGCGACCCTGTCCATTTGTGGCTGGAATGCTGCCGGCAAGCTGGATCATTTCTCCCGTATCAATATTGATGGAATATAGTCCGGAAGCTCCATACTCGGTATAGCCATAAAACAGATCATCATCAGGATTATAATCAAGTGCAAAGAAACGGTAAGGTGCCACACCCAGCGCCAGTTCAGTAGCTCCGGTTTCAGTATCGATGCTGTATATTCCCAGCGGTGTGGCATAATTTGAATAGCCCCACAACGTATCTCTGCCATAGGCAAGAGCACTCATATCATTAGCTATAGTGCATATCTGCTGGGGATTAATAGTCAGGCTTGCCTCATAAAGGTGCGTGGTGAAGGCTCCTTCGCAGAGATATATCCTGCCATCAGGTGTTGCTGCTGCTCCGCTTACATCCATGGAAAATAGAGTATTCCATTCTATCTCTGGAAATCCTTCCATATTACTCTGATAAGTGACCGGTGAAGAGCCTTCCAGTCCCACAAATAAGGTACCTTCTGCTCCCAGAAATGCTGCATAACATAAAACCATAATAATTAGTAATTTCTTCATATATTCCTCCAGTTTATTAGTGTAAATGCACATAAGCACACATGTTAATTTGTTAAATATATTTAGCAGGTGTCAAGCTTTTTTGTGAACGCAGTGAACAAAGTTAACTTAGTCAACGGGTAATTTCTTCTTGTCAATAACAGGCAATTTTTCGTTTTTGAATAAAGAAAATGAAGTAGGGAGAAAATGTGAAAATTCTGCATTTACTGGCACAAAAACCAGGATTCACGGGTAGTGGTGTTTATCTGCAGTCAATAGTTCGGCTGGCAGATGCAGAAGGTCATCAGCAGGCTGTGTTATGCGGAATTCCTGCTGGAGAGAAGGTTGTTTTTGATGCTGGATATCAGCCTCAGCTTTATCCTGTCTGGTTTGAAAGTGGGGATTTACCCTTTCCGGTAGTGGGGATGAGCAATGTGATGCCCTATAAAAGTACGCGCTATGATAAATTGACTCCCAGGCAGCTTATAAAGTGGGAAACTGCTTTTAACCAGCAGATAACCAAAGCAGTAGAGGAGTTTCAGCCGGATATTATTCTCAGCCATCATCTCTGGCTGCTCTCAGCTCTTGCCCGGCAGATCGCACCCGATACACCCTTATATCTGATCAATCATGGCACTGCTCTCAGGCAGGCAAAATTCTGTCCCCGACTTGCGGCTCAGATTCTGCCGCATCTGCAGAAAGCAGAGCTGGTGTTTGCCTTGAATAAAACCCAAAAAGCTAAACTGATCGATGAATTTCAGCTTGATCCTGAGAAAATTATTATTACTGGCAATGGCTATAATGAAACTGTTTTCTATCCCGAAAAACGCCAGTCAAATAAAGTTAAAAAACTGGTGTATGCTAGTAAAATTTCCTATGCAAAAGGTACAAAAGAGTTACTTGCTACTCTGCAATACTGCTATTTAGCAGATGACAGATTTGAACTGACAATCTGCGGTTCTGGTGCTGGCAGCGAATTATATAAATTGAAAGAAATAGCAGAAAAATGTTCTTATCCACTTGAATTTACCGGAAACATCACTCAACAGGAACTGGCAGATATTTTCCGCTCTTCCAATATTTTTATACTGCCATCATATTATGAAGGTTTGCCGCTGGTGCTTATAGAAGCCTTAGCCTGTGGCTTGCAGGTAATAGTTAATGATCTGCCGGGAGTTAAAGAGTGGCTGGGCAAAGATATCTGCGAATCAGGAATGATAGATTTTGTCACTCTTCCCGATTTGGATACTACTTACATTCCTATGATGTACGATATTCCAGATTATATAGAGAGGTTAGCTTTATCTATTAAAAAATGCTTGAAAGCCCGTAAAAAACCAGTTTCTCTGGAAGAGGAGATAAAAAAATATTCCTGGTCGGCAGTATTTGATAGAATAAAGCAATACTGGTAAGCAGTCATAAAAGTAAAATTACATGAAACTAATGTACCTATAAGGGAGCATAACCAGCAAAAATTGTATTCAAAGCCACAGGGATGCCACTCTATTGCTACCTTAAGAAACGGTTGATAAATCTACTGATGATAATATCCAATATTGCAGGTATTAATGTAATTAATAATAGGATTATATCTGAAATCAGTAAAAAAAAGTACTTATACCAAACCGCTATCAATTATATTTATATCCAATTAAAATGAGTCATTTTCCTCATTTTTGATTTTTCTTTATTCAATTCGACTAACGCGATTACAAGCCTTTGCTCAACTTCTTCTATACTTTTAAAAACTCTGTTA
>JAIPGP010000026.1 GCA_021735645.1 Candidatus Cloacimonadota bacterium | reverse complement strand
CCTTATTAACTATAGTATTAAGCTCTTCTCTTTCTTCTTCTGTTAATGTAACTTTATACTTTATCATAATCACCTCACTTTTTTATGAGACAATTATAATTTCGCCTTACGTCATGTCAAGCTTGACGTGACACTAGTATTAATAATATTAAATTTGTAAACTGTAAATTTTCAACTAATCATGCTGAAACATCAATTGGGGGGATCGCCATTCTGGGGGATGGCTCTAATGTTACTACTCCTATATTAATTGGTAATTGTTTTTGGAGTAATGAAGCTCCTTGGTATGGAGGTGTATATATTTGTAACTTTCACGAAACGGCTATGAATCCTATCCTAATTAACAATACTTTTTGTTTTAATTTCGCTGACGAATGTAGCGGAGCATTATGTTTAAGGAATCCCGGTGATAACGTGATGTTATTTAACAATGTTTTCTGGGATAACATCTCTATGTATGATCCTGAGGATCATCCGGAATGGGTAGAACACGGAGGTGGAAATCAAATAGTTGTGGAACTAAATACTGCAAGTTTATTAAGCCACAATCTTATTTTTGGAAATAATGATATCGAAGGTTGCATTGAAGACAATGGCATATTCACTAACATTAATGATTTTGAAGGAAGTGACTGGATTACGGTTTACAATATAGATGATGATGAAGATACGGTAGATTTGAATCATGGAGCAAGTTATAATATAAATTCTGATCCTAACTTCTCTAATCAAGAAATTGGAACTGATTCTCCATGTTTTGAAGCAGGAATATCTTTAGATGATGTTTCCAGCTATTTAGATAATACTTTCCAATTTCCTTCTATAGATATTTATGGAAACCCTAGATTTGCTGGAACTACTTTAGATATAGGACATTGTGAAGCATATGATTTAGGTCTTTATCTTGAGAAATTTGTTCTGTCATTAGGAAATGTAAATCCAGACAGTCCGGTTTCACATAAACTATTGATTCAAAATCAAAGTTATAATCGCACAATTGACAATATAAGCTGTGAGATAAGTGATGGACTGGACACCTATCTGGAGATTACATTTTGTCCTTCTACACTATCAATACAGTCACAGGATTACATTGTATTAAAGTTTTCTCCTACTAAAATGTATGAGAATTATGAGGGTACTATCATAATCAATAGTGATGATGTATTTATCCCAGAAATCAGGATACCTTTCTATGCTAATACGAATTATCATTCAGGTTGGAATTATGTATCATTTCCTCGAGAATATCTGAATTCTGAAGATGTCATTAATGCCATAAATCCATTTGGGATATCAATATCTTCAGCAGATGGTTATATGATTTATGATGAAACAAACCGAGAATGGGATAATTATGGTTTATCAGACTTCTTAAACACAGAATGTTATCAGGTAAATATGTCATTTGATGCTAATTCCTATGATATTGATCTTGGCGGAGGAAATCCATATGCCGTTAAAACACTATATCCCAATCAATACAATTGGATAGGTTACTGGCAAGATGGCAGTCAAAATATAGATGATGCTTTTGGAGATGATTTTGATAAGTTGATCAGTATAAAATCCGAATGTTGGTATTATGGTCAGCAAGTACAGAATCCTGATAGAGAGACGGGAATACCCGTTTCACCAAGTAATAAAATGCGAGCACTTCATTTTGGTCGAGGCTATCTGGTGAAAGTAAGTGAGATAATTGAAGGCTTTAATTGGAATTATACAGGGAATCCCTATACAAAGGAAGCGATTGAAACACCTTCTTATTTCGAATGTGAGCAAACTTCCGACTACACAGCAATTGATGTTATTGGTTTAGATGATGATGTATATGAAATTGGAGCATTTGTTGATTCTATTTGTGTGGGTGCTGCTGTAGTGGTTGACAGTCAGGCACAAATCCTTGCTTACAAAGAAGATATTGAACGTAGTGATGTTGAAGTTACTTTTAAATTGGTTTCACAAAGAGGCACTGAGCCTGTTGAAGAATATTATGTATTCAATAATTCTTCATACGAGTTCGAAATAGGAACAATTATGCTATATAGTGACGATTATCAATTTGTATCATTAACAAAGAATCCAAACGAGCCAGATGATGTTCCTCAACAAATTATTTTGTATAATTGTTATCCCAATCCCTTCAATCCAGTAACAAACATCTCCTTCAGTATCCCTGAAGTAAGTGATGTAAATATCAATATCTATAACATTAAAGGTCAAAGAGTTAAAATCATCACAGACAGGATTTATAATAGAGGAACACATACTGTAGTTTGGTATGGTGTCAATGAATCAGGCAAAACAGTAAGCTCTGGAGTTTATTTCTATAAATTATCTGTAAATGGTAAATCACGTTTTATGAAGAAGTGCATATTGTTAAAGTAATGTATATCATCCATAGAAATGGGTTACCCCATTTCTATGGATTGTTTTTATTAAATTCACCTAACTCAAATTTCTCAGAAGAGTAAGCCTATTTCAATAAGGTAAATTTTAAATATCAAATACTTACTATGGTGTTCAATCACCCTTGATTGACTGAAAAAGAATTCTCAATCAATGATTGACCTACGTTGTACAATATTTAGATAAGATAAGTTTTACATTGCGGCGGGTATTGACACATAAAAAATCATCTTTTCCTTGACACTAAGTAATTAAGAAATAATTGTATTTACGAGCATGAAAGTGAAAAAAAATAATCAGGAGGCATAATATGCGAAGAGTATTATTACTTTTAGTTTTATTGATAATGAGCAGTGTGATCTGGAGTGAGACAGTGTATGATATTCAGTACACTACAGATCCATCGGGCGATTCACCACTGGCAGGACAGATTGTGACTGTTAGTGGCATAGTGACAGCTACAAACTGGTATGTATCCGGAAATGCCAACCGTTTTTTCATTTCTGACCCTGAGGGTGGGGAATGGCACGGGATATTTGTATTTAATTATGATTTTGAAGTGGAGCTGGGAGATGAAGTAGAGCTTACCGCCGAAGTTTCTGAGTATTTTGGTTTTACAGAGTTAACTAATTTGACGGAATTAACAGTATTATCCAGTGGGAACCCCGTTCCTGAACCCCTGGAAGTTACTACGCTGGCAGTGTCCGGAACCGAAGCTTATGAAAGTGTGCTGGTGCAGGTCAATGATGTAGTAGTTACAGTAGGACCTAATAATTATGGTGAAGCCTTTATCGATGATGGCAGTGGTGAATGTCAAACAGATGACGCCATGTATTCCTATGAACCGGTTGCTGGAAATGAGTATCAATATATCATAGGAATAGTGGATTATTCTTATGATGAATATGGCTTGAATCCGAGATCTGCCATGGATGTGGCAGTGGCAGGAGAACCTGGCTATATAGAAGGGATGGTAGAGCTTGATGGAGGTGCCGGCAATGTGGAAGATGCAATTGTATCTGCTGCCGGGCATACTGCATCTCCTAATGAATACGGTGAATATGATATGGAACTTCCTCCCGGAACATATAATGTGACAGCATCCTTAGCCGGCTATAGCCCCATGACTCTTACAGATGTGCTGGTGGAAGAAGATGAAACTACTTCCGGAATAGATTTCACGCTTACACCTTCGGCAGAAGTGACCATTTACGACATTCAATATACGGAAGATATTTCTGGAGATTCACCATATACCAGTCAGGTAGTAACTGTATCCGGTATTGTATCAGGAGCAGATTTCGGTGGTAATAATTTTTTCTTTATCACCAGTGAAGAAGGTGGAGCCTGGAACGGGCTTTATGTGTATCAGTATGATGTAGTTGTTGCTCAGGGCGACAATGTTACTATCACGGGAGAGATCAGCGAGTATTTCGGATTCACTGAGCTGGGAAGTATTTCCGAAATAGTGATCAACAGCAGTGGTAATGCACTGCCGGCAGCGGTGGAAGTCACAACAGCAGAAGTTGCTTCAGAAGAGGCTTATGAGAGCGTGCTGGTAAAAGTAAATAATGTATCAGTTACGGAACTGCCAAATGAATACAATGAATGGCTGGTAGATGACGGCAGTGGGGACTGTCAGGTGGATGATGGTTTTGGATTTATTTATCCTGATCTGGCTATCGACGATCAGTTTGTTTCTATCACCGGAATTATTGATTACAGTTTTGATACCTATGGCTTGCATCCCCGCAGCATGGCAGATTTCAATACAGGTGGAAATCCTGAATTTACTCCAATTTATGATATTCAGTACACAGAAGACGCTTCAGGTGATTCTCCTCTGGCAGGGCAGAGTGTTACGGTTGAAGCTTTAGTGACTGGAGTAGGATATTCTGGAGGTATTGGTTATTTTCTGACTAATGAGGGAGGTGCCTGGGATGGGATTTATGTATATGACAGCGAAAACAGTCCTGCCCGGGGCGATCTGGTGCGGCTTACTGCCGAAGTATCAGAATATTTCGGATATACCGAATTGGGTGATGTAACGGATTTTCAGATAATTTCTTCCGGAAATGCCTTACCCACTTATCCATCGATCACCACGCAAGAGCTGGCAACAGAAGAAGCTTATGAAGGCGTATATGTTGCAATTCACAATGTTACAATAACTCAGGAATCGAATGACTACGGGGAATGGTTTGTAGATGACGGCAGCGGAGAATGCCAGATAGATGATGGATTTGGTGTCACCTTTCCTGAACTGCAAATCGGAGATGAGATCAGTCACATATATGGTCTGGTGGATTACAGTTTTTCCGAATATGGTTTAAATCCTCAATTTGATTATGAGATCGATTATGGTCAGGATAATGATGAGAATATCGTGACAGTGGTAGATTTGAAAGCCTATCCCAATCCCTTCAGAGCTGCAGGTGAAAGAAGTGTAATTAATTTCAGCTATACCCTGGAAAATGCTTCAGAACTTGAACTGGCAGTATATAATATCCGCGGACAGAAGATAGCTCAACTGGCAGAAGGAATGCAGCCAGCAGGAACATATCAGATTTCCTGGAATGGCAGAGACACTGCTGGAGCAGCTTTACCTGCAGGAATTTATCTGTATCAGCTAAGGGCAGAGGGTATTGCGAAATCAGCTAAAATTCTCCTGCTGAAATAATCAGGAATATTGGATAATAAAAATCAGGCATATTTGCGGATATGCCTGATTTAATTATTGACTGAAAAAGTAGAAATAATGATTTATGAACAAGACTAATTACAGGAGGTAAAATGTCATTCGGGAAAAAGTGTTTCAATTTTTTATGTCTGGGAGGATTTGCATATCTTGGTTACAAGGCATACAGCTATATCACAGGGCTTATTAATATCAGCAAGGAATTACCGGTTTATCTGAAAAATGTAATTGGAGAAACTCCTTCAATGAACATCAATATGGTGTTTAACAGGATAACGATCAGTCTCAGCTTTTCAGCCAAAACCATTGCAAAGCATCCGGATATTGCTGATACAACGCTGGAATACATCACCAAGTATTATCCTGTTTTCCGGCCTGACCGGATTGTTATCGAAATTGACCAGAAACTGGAAGCTGAGCCAGAGGCAGAAATAGCAAAAGAAGAGGAACCTGTCACAACAGACTAATAAACAGGACTATTTATATTTCTGAGAGGTTGTTTTATTGCAGCGCTATGTTTTAGAGGTGTATATCCCCTAAGGGTAAAGAAGTTTGTTTTTTTTGTAGAAGAATACCCCTTTCCCTCAAAATCCCTTTCCCAGTAGGGGATATATAATATTCAATCACACATTTGAAGCTGGCAAAATTACCCCTTTGGGGGAGTCCAAGACCAGGATGTACTTGATACAATGCTCAGGTGTAAGGTCGGGTGTTGGGGGATTGTTTTGTTTTCTATCCATAGCCAACTTTTATGGAGTAAAAAAGGGTCTATAATTTGCCAAGTCATTTTGAACTGATAAGTTTGCACACTTGGAAGTTCCGGCTTACAAAATATTACTTGACGTGGGAGAAGTATTCATAATGCTATACTATTCTAAATTTTTCATGGTGTATTGAGTGTAATTGATGTGAAAGAAAAGTATGACAGGAGTAATAATGGCTCGCTTATTTGGCAGTGAATTTCATGAACATTCCAATTCCTGGTATTATCAGAAGTCGGTATATAAGCTCGCAAAGACAGATATAGATTTCAAAAAGTATCTTGATGAGCAGGGTAATGTGATCATGGAATTCCGGACAGTCAAAGAGAAAGCCAGATATTTTCCTTTGAATATCAAGATAACCTATGACCTGCAAAACAGAAGTATCATCAATTGGAAATGTTTTACCTGCAGTCAGCAGGTCTGCCGTCATTTTCTTTCCATAATAGATTTTGCCTATCACAACATGACGACAGAGGAACTGATGATCAATGCAGTGCAGACCTATGACAGTGAACTGCTGGAATATGATGAATACTGGCAGCAGACAGTATTAAATGCCCGCATAGAAGTTTCAGATATCTATAATAATCAGAATAATAAGATCAGATTTTATTTTACCAGTTATGAGCCCATGAAAATCAGGATTCTGGCTTTACTGGCATCTGAAGCGGAAATGAAGGAAGCTGATATAGAGCAACTTACCTCTGCCCGTAAGCAGATGCAGGCTCTTTCACAGGCAGAGATAGACCTATTGCGAACTCTTTATGAGCACAAATGCTCCTATTCCCGCAAGGGCATGTTTTTTACGATATATAAGGACAGATTCCGTTATTTTTTTAATCTTATGCGGAATTTGCCGGGTAAGGTTTATATTCGTGAAACAGGAGAGCCTGTGGAATTTTCTGCTGATAATTTCCGTTTGAATTTCACTGTTTTTCCGGACGGAGAAGGTGAATATATCTGCAAAGTGGCTACTGCTACACCGTTGTCTGCTGTTTATGTGGGCTCTACTACCTGGTTTTTCCAACGGAACAAAGTTGCCGGTATGCAGCTTCCCTTCAAAGAGGAAGTGGCTCAAGTGATGTTCACTGATGGCTATAAATTGCAGAAGGAAGACCTGGTATATTTTTCTTCTGTAGTCGCCCGGCAATTAGGTCTCATTAAATGCTATATAGATTTTGATGAAGAAATTATGCTGCCGGAAGTATATCACAATTTTCCCAGAATAGCCTTTTATCTGCGCAGCGAAAATGACAGCATCATTATCAGGGGTGAATTGAAATATTCCGACCAGGTCACAATACCGATGTCCGTGATCAATTTTCCTGTGCAATTAGCCCGATATGATCAGGAGGGGCAGGAAACCTGGTTCTATATACCTCCCCAGGTGAAATTCGGGATATATCAATTTTTTCTCAAGCTGCCAGAGGCTGATGAAAACAGACTCGAAAGCTCCTCCGAACTGGTTTACAGCAGCCAGAAATCACGTGATGAACTGAAGAAAGCCGTATTTGAATATGTAGACCCCAGCTGGGAAGTGATCTTAACTGATGAATTGAAAAAGGAATTTATCTATAAAGTGAACCTGCAGCCGGTGATAAAAACCAGAAAATCCAAAGACATCAGATGGTTTGAATATGATATTGAATATCAGTATAAGGACATTACATTCAGCCATTCCGAACTGAAGAAATTCTTTAGAACCAGAGAGAAATATCTCAAGGTTGATGACGGCAGACTCCTTTATTTCCAGAATAAAGAAGCTTTCAGTGAAATGGAAAACCTGATCAAACGCAGCCGCAAAGGGATCTCTGAATCATGGAGACTCTCGGTATATAATCTTACTTATATTTACCAGCTTCAGACAGTGAACGACGGAATTCAGATTAAGGGAGACAACTACCTGAACGGCATGGTAAATGATATACTGCAGAGGCATACCGAGAAAACCGAAAAGCCTGTCCAAAGCCTGCAGCCAGTGATGCGCTCATACCAGAAATCCGGGTTCCGCTGGCTCAAAATGCTGCAGCACTATGGCTTATCAGGTATCCTGGCTGATGATATGGGCTTGGGAAAAACGCTTCAGGCACTTTCCATATTAGCTGATCTGCCCGGTAATCCCGTCTCGCTGGTGGTCTGCCCCAAAACACTGCTCTTCAACTGGGCAGCAGAGATTGAGAAGTTCTGTCCCTTTTTGAGCTATATCATTTATGAAGGAACGCAGAAAGAACGCCGCAAACTGCTCAAAAATGTAAGAGTAAATGTTATTATGGCTTCATATTCCATAATTCCCAGTGACCTGGAATATTTTCAAAAAATCAATTTTGATTATGTGATCCTGGATGAAGCCCAGCACATCAAGAATGTATCTGCTTTGCGAACCAGGGCTATCAAACAATTGAATACTGCTAATAAACTATGTCTTACTGGAACTCCTGTCGAGAATAATACTTCTGAAATCTGGTCGTTGTTTGACTTCCTGATGCCCGGTTATCTGCCGCCGCAGGCAAGATTTAAAGAGATGTATTCCGATGAAAATAATCTGAAAGACCGGCAGAAAGTGCGACTTATGATCTCGCCTTTCATTCTGCGACGAAAAAAAGAACAGGTGCTGATCGAATTGCCGGATAAACAGGTGCAGACCCTTTACTGCAAGCTTTCTCCGCTTCAGGAGAAATTATATTTACAGATACTGGAGAAAGTTAAAAAGGAATATCTCTCGGGACCTGCCAATCTTTCAGGGAACTTTCTTCACATCCTGGCGGCACTTACCAAGATGAGACAGATTTGTGATCACCCAATGCTGGTTAATTCCGATATTAATGATGATCTGAAGTATTCGGGAAAACTGGAATTGCTCTCGGAACTTATTCGTGACGCAGTGGATTCAGGTCATAAACTTCTGGTTTTCTCGCAGTTTGTAGGTATGCTGCAATTACTCAAGAAAATGCTTAAAAAGGAAAAGATCACCTTTGAATATATGGACGGTTCGACGCGGAACAGGCAGAAAATTATTGAGAATTTTAATAATAATAACAAAATAGCGGTATTCCTGATCAGTTTCAAGACCGGTGGTTATGGACTGAACCTCACGGCAGCTGATATGGTGATCATCACAGATCCCTGGTGGAATCCCATGGGCGAAAATCAAGCTATTGACCGCGCACATCGCATAGGTCAAACTCAGAAAGTGATGGTATATAAGACAATAACCCGCGGTACTATTGAGGAAAAAATTCTCGATTTACAGCAGCAGAAAAGAGAAATGTTTGACAATCTGATTGAAAGTGGTCAGGATGTGATTAAAAACATGACAGCTGAGCAGCTGCGTGAACTGCTGGAATTCTCTGGCTCTGAGAACCAGGAAGAAGAAGAACCGGAAATCTGAGATGCCCTATCTGTACTCCATAAGCTCTGATGTCCATAACGAGATTAAAATCAAACGGTCCCGCTTTATTGCCCATCTGCACTATTGTGAGACTTTAATCTCGGCAAAAGAATTCATCACCGAAATCAGCAAAGAATACCACACAGCTAATCACAACTGCTGGGCATATATTGTGGGTAATAAGGCTGAAAACGAACACTGCTCTGATGCCGGAGAACCTTCCGGCTCGGCTGGAAAACCCATGCTGAATGCTCTTAAAAAACATCAAATGACAAATATTGTTGCAGTTGTAACAAGATATTTTGGCGGAGTTAAGTTAGGAATCAGAGGTCTTATTGATGCTTATGCTCTTGCTGTTGATGAAGCAATTTCTTTACAGACTCTCCAGAAACAGGTAAATTATGAAAAATATTTGATAACTGCTCCTTACGAATATATTGAGAAATTAAAGTATGACCTGAATGAATTTCAAGCCGAAATTTCGCAGATAGAATATGGGGCAGATGTTGAGCTTATTGCTGTAATAGAGGAATCGGAAGTAGAAATACTGAAAGGCTATCTCCAGGAA
The DNA here is from genome assembly GCA_021735645.1 of Candidatus Cloacimonadota bacterium. Lineage (GTDB taxonomy): Bacteria > Cloacimonadota > Cloacimonadia > Cloacimonadales > TCS61 > Stygibacter. The sequence continues at coordinate 30,838 of JAIPGP010000026.1, read as the reverse complement.
ATGACAGCAAAGAAGAAAATTACCTATAAATATATTAGTTTATAGAACAGATCGATAAAATAGCTATTGGTTTATGTTTTATAAGGTTTTGCAATTCCGTTATGTTACATTTTTGTAATAAAAATATATCGCTAAGTGAATTATTTTACGGTTAAATAAAATATCATTTGACTTTTATTTGTGCTTCGTCAAATTTTGGACTATGAAAAAAGTGTATGATTACGAAACAGCTATGGTAGATATACGCTACCGCCGTAAGAAAAAGTCACCCAGAAAGACTCAGATTCTGAAGTCAGCGACAAAGCATTTCAGTGAGAAAGGCTTTGATGAAACCAGTATTAAGGACATAGTGGACGATGCAAAATGCTCTATTCATGCCGTAAACTATTATTATGGCTCCAAAGCAGCTCTTTGGAGTGAAGTAATATGTCTTCTGGCAGAAAAGCATTTTCAGTTTGCCGAATTGCTTAATCCGCATCTTAAAGAAAAAGTTACTGCTCAATCATTCAACATAATGGTTCACAAGCTTTTTCTTTATGCATTTTCTGAAAAGAACATCAAGTTTGCCTTTATGGTTCCAGGAGTGGTTTCCCACGACTATGAACCAGCCCTGATCACGCTTTACAAGAAGTTTGAAGAAATTGATAAATTCTTCAAAAGTTACCTTTCAAACCTGTGCAAAGACGAAGAGCTTCTGCATCAGGTAAGCCATTTGATCTGGAATAATATTTGCGCTATCACGATATCATATCGTGTAATCAATGGTCCCAAAATTAACCTGCAAAAATTCGAGGCTCAGTTGATCCAATGGGCATATTTCACTACCCAGAGTGCCTGCACTATCCTTGGTATTGAAGACCCGGGTCAGCTTACCCCGAAACAATTGGACAAGATAGGCACAGAGATACCGCAATAAATTTTCAGATTCAATGTTGTTTAGATTAGAAACTTCTTGAATCAGGTAAGTTATTTACAGAACAAAAATTAACGCAGGCTGGAGATATTTCAGCCTGCTTTTTATTTGACCACTATTCCAACTGCATTATTTTATGATCAATAGTGATAAAGGAGAATAGCATGAAAGATCATATCGCCAGAACGATAATTTTATCAGAAGGGAATGCTTCTGATAAAAGAGCAGAAATACGGCAGTATTTCCATAAAACCTGGGAGATTGATGATCAGCTATATACCGCAATAGTCAATGAAAATACCCTATATAAAAGAGCTGATCCGCTGCGTCACCCGTTGATTTTCTATATCGGGCACACAGCAGTATTTTATATTAATAAACTCATTCTTGCCAAAGTGATTACACAGCGTATCAATCCTGAATTTGAATCCATGTTTGCCGTGGGCGTAGATGAAATGTCCTGGGACGACCTGAACGAGGCTAATTATAACTGGTCTTCGCTTTCAGAAGTGATGTCTTATCGGAAGCAGGTCAGAGATTTGATCGATAAACTGATTACTGAATTGGATTTAGTTCTGCCAGTTACCTGGCATAGCCCTTTCTGGATTATTATGATGGGTATAGAGCACCAGCGGATTCATCTGGAAACTTCTTCTATGCTCATTCGTCAGTTGCCTTTGGAAGATTTGCAGGACAACGAACTTTCTCAAATCTGCCGGCAGGATAACACTCCACCAGTAAATAAGCTCATCGCTGTTACCGGCAGAACGGTGAAGCTGGGAAAATCACAGCAGCATCCACTTTACGGCTGGGATAATGAATATGGCACTCATGAATATGATGTAGCCGATTTCCAGGCAGCAAAATATCTGGTGAGTAATCAGGAATTTCTGGAATTTGTTCAGTCTGGTGGCTATCAAGAGCCGGGATGGTGGACAGAAGAAGGCTGGAACTGGCGAGAATACACTCAGGCGGAGCATCCTAAATTCTGGGTAATGCGATTTGATAAATGGTATCTGAGACTGGTTACCAGTGAAATCCCTTTGCCCTGGAGTTTCCCGGTGGAAATCAATTATCTGGAAGCAAAAGCCTTCTGCAACTGGAAAACTGCTCAAACCGGCTTACCAGTACGACTGCCCACTGAAGAAGAATGGTATATCTTATATGATGACCACGTTCCGCTGGATCAGCCCTGGTGGAAGACTGCACCCGGGAATATCAATCTGGAACATTATGATTCACCCTGTCCGGTAGATATTTTTCAGTTTGGCGAGTTCTATGACATCATCGGCAATGTCTGGCAATGGACGGAAACTCCCATGAACGGTTTTCAGGGTTTCAAAGTGCATCCCTGCTACGATGATTTTTCCACGCCTACCTTTGACGGCAGGCATAATTTGATCAAAGGCGGTTCCTGGATTTCCACTGGTAATGAAGCCACGCGGGACAGCCGCTATGCCTTCCGCAGGCATTTTTTCCAGCATGCCGGATTCCGTTATGTGATTTCGCAGCAGCCCGTCCCTGCCTTTAATGATTTCTATGAAGATGATCTGGAGATCACACCTTATTGTGAACTGGATTATGGCAAAGATATACTCCAGTTCGGCAATTTCTCACACAATCTGGCGGCATTATGCCAGCCTTATATAAATAATACTGCCAAAGCGCTAAATATCGGCTGTGGTACCGGCAGAACTGCCTTTGAACTGGCAAAATTCTGCGAGAAAGTGATTGGTGTAGATTTCACTGCCCGGCTCATAAAAGTGGCTGAAAAAATGAAAACACAGCAGAAGATAAAATATCTACTCCCGGAAGAAGGAGAGATACTCTCGTTTCAGGAAGCGAATCTGGCAGACCTTAACCTGCAGGATGTAGCTCATAAAACAGAATTCTGGCAGGCGGATGCCTCAAATCTGGGGGCTAAGTTCAAGGATTATGACTTCATACTTGCTCAAAATATCTTTGAGAAAATATACGATCCCATGAACTTTCTTAATATCATTGCCCAAAGACTTAATCAAAATGGTATCCTGATCATCTCTTCTACTTATAACTGGTCAGAAAAATTCACCAGCAAAGAAAAACAACTCGGTGGATTCCGCCAGGATGGTGAACCGATATTCTCGCTGGATACTTTGCACCAATTGCTGCAGGATAATTTCACGGAATTGCAGTCTCCCCGGGATTGCCCCTTCCTTTTGAGAATAAATAACCGGACATATACCTACAGCATCGCCCAGGTAACCTTTTGGCAAAAGAGATAAATCATGGGGAATATAAGACCTATACTTATAAATCCCCTGAACAGCAGTTTTTTTGGGGGCGGGGGCTGTGAACGCAGAGAAATGTAATGTGAAGATGTTTTGTAGTTAAAAGTGAATTGAAATGTAATCAGACCAGGATGTACGCATATTCGTCTCACGACTCACTTCTCACTCTTCAAATAATCATCCTTAAATTTTACGTAGAGTTCGCTGTGGTGGTGGAGGCTGAGGGCTTCTTCGGGAGTGAGCTGGCGAATAAGTTTGGCTGGAGAGCCAATGATGAGGCTGCGGGGTGGGAAAATTTTGCCTTTGGTGACAACTGAGCCGGCACCTACTATTGATTCTGTGCCAATTACTGCTCCGTCTAAGATAGTGGCATTCATACCGATCAGGGAGAAATCTTCAATTGTGCAGCCGTGCAGCATGGCTTTGTGACCAATAGTTACATATTCACCGATAATCGTGGGAAAGCCGTCTGACATATCAGGCAAGGTATAATGGGTTACGTGGACAACTGCCAGGTCCTGGATGTTTGAGCCTTTACCGATCCTGATGTAATGAATATCACCGCGTACTACAGCTCCGAACCAGACAGAGGCATCTTCACCTAATTCAACTCTGCCGATCACGGCAGCAGAATCTGCTACCCAGGCACGTTTACCTAGTGTGGGAGTCCATTCTTGAAATTTTTGCAGCATAATATTATCCTGTAATTTTATTATAATTAGAGAAATGAGTTTTAACGTATTTAAACAGGTTATTTTTACCGGTTTTAGCAGCGAGTTCCTGAGCAGCTTTATCAACGAGTGCACCTGCACCGCGGGGTATTTTGAAATCCAGTTCAGAAGCGAGCCGTTTGAACCAGCGGTTGAAGTGGAACCTGGCAATAATAGAGGCAGCCGCGACAAAAGGGTCACTTTCGCCTTTGGTTTGGGCAATGAAATTAATAGATTTCATTTCTTTGAGTGCCGCCCTGATGCGTCCCTCAGTAGTGAATTTATCGATGAAAGCACCATCAGGATGGAATTGCTGATCGAGGTCAACGATAATCCGGGCATGCATCCAGGCGAGCAGGTCATTGAGGTTTTTGCCTTTTTGATGCAGTTCGGCATAGCGTTTATTATAGACCTCAGGCAGCAGCGTGATCACCTTGATCTGGTCAAAATAAACCGCATAGAGATGTTTGCCCACCGACTCGATATCTGTGTCATTCATTTTTTTACTGTCCTGCACGCCAATCTGCTGCAGGTAGGGAATAATTTTGCGGTTACCGCAAAATCCGGCAGTTACGAGCGGACCAAAGAAGTCTCCTTTCCCGGATTCATCAGTGCCGATCCAGGTTTGCCAGGTGTGGTCAGTATCAAGATTGATGAGTGGTTTATTGATGATGAGAGCCAGCGGGTTACGTAGTTTACTTTGGGGAGAACCGCCAATTACGGTGGAAATACCTTTTTTGGCAGAATAATAGATAGAAAGGGGAATAGAGTCATTATTTCTGGATAATTTAAGTTGAATTCCGTAATTGATGGGTTTTTCGTCGCAGAGAATAAAGCCGTTTTTTTCTAAAGCAGGGAGGATTTTTTCCAGAAAGCTCATAATTTCAGGGGACATTATTTTTGCTCCTGCACCAGTTTGGCAATCAGAAGATCAATAAAATATTTGATTTGCTGATAGGTTTGCTGATACATTTCCAGAGGTTCCTGATAGGGGTCTTCCACATCAATATTTTTGCCGATGTATTCTGCCAGAGTGTACACATGGTCACTTCTCCAGCCGGTATTAATGAGGCTATTCTTGTGGTATTGCGTCATAGTGAGCACTAACCTGCTTCTTCTGACAATTTCGTGATTCAGGGTTTCCGATAGATGAGCATTGGCATTAATGCCATCCTGCTGCAGGACAAGGCGGGAGTTTTCGCTGATTTTGATATCGCTTGCCATGAAACCTGCTGAAGCAGTGCGATAGGGGAGACCGTGTAATTCTACCTGCTGCCGGAAATAGTATTCCGCCAGAGGGCTGCGGCAGATATTGCCGGTGCAGACAAAGGTGATGAGTGGATGCTCAAAGTCTTCTTTAAGTTCAGAAAAATCCAGTAGTCCTTCCCGCAGACAGATGAGCTTGTCATCTTCTGTGGTGACTACTGTGGAAGGTTCGCCGGGTGCTACCAGCTCGTTTTCGGGCAGGAGAGCAAGATCAAACCAGGTTTTGTATCCTGCCAGGATATAGCGGTAGTCAGTTTGAGGTCTGGCACCGGCAACATTGATGCTGGTACTTATCAGAGGTGAACCAGTAGCTTTGAGAAACTGGCGGATGAGGGGAGCAGCCGGGATGCGGAAAGCAATTTTATTATTTAGCAGCAGATGCTGTAGCTGCGGATGGGTGCAGGGCAGCACGGCAGTGAGAGAGCCGGGTGAATATTGTCTGATGAGACCGGCAAATTTGGGAGTCATCTGCACCTGGTATTCCACGAGCTGTCTGTAATCTGCTGCCAGCACAATATAGCCGCTGGATTGGGGACGCTGCTTCAAAGTATTCAGCCGTGAGATTGCCGCCTGATTTCTGGCATCGCAACCCATGCCAAACATGGAGCCTGTATAATGGAGCAGGATGGGATTTTCTGCCTGCTGCCAGGCTTCTGCCACTTGTTTGGACATAGCGTGATACAATTTCATTTTATTGCTCCTTGCCATTTTCTAAGCAGAAATTTGCGGAGTATAGTTTTGAAGTCAAGGGAAAGAGTGAAGATGGGAAGATGCGAAGAGTGAATAGTGAGGAGTGAAGAGTGAAGAGTGAACAGAGAAGACAGTGAACTCCTTCACATGGTCTGGATTCTGCGTACCCATAGCTTCCAGCTCTGGATTACATTTAATCAAACCCTCCATCCCTCCATCAGTCCATCCCTCGTTTCCTCATTCACTAATCACAAATCACCATTCACCATTCACTCTATAAAAGATATTACATTATCACCATTCTATGAGTTAATTTAAGAGACGGGAGAGGGTGAAATTCTGGACATAATTTTCTGGTTAAGGAAATTTGCCTGATGAAAATGTATTAAAGGGGACAATGTTATGGATCAAACGCGTAAGGCAGACAGGTATCTGAGGGTATATGGTCAATTACATAAGTTATTAAGCAAGACTGCAGATCCTGCTGCCAGAATGGCTACTATCTGTGCTGTACTGCATCACAAATTTGATTATTATTTCTGGACCGGGTTTTATCGGCTTATTGAGGGTGAACTCACAGTTGCCTGTTATCAGGGACCTGTAGCCTGCCTGGTGCTTGCGGCACATACCGGTGTCTGCTGGGCGGGAATAGATGGCAGGAAGAATGTGATCGTGGAAGATGTGAACAAATTTCCGGAGCACATAGCCTGTGACAGCAGGTCTGTATCGGAAATAGTGATCCCGGTTTATGATGCAACTGGAGAGATTACAGCGGTTTTTGATGTGGACAGCCGGGAATTAGCTGCTTTTGACGAGACAGATGCTGAATGGCTGGCAAAAGTAGTAGAATTGATTTATCGGAAGGATTAATGCGTTATCAGGATAAGGATTATCAGACAGTCTGGCTGGAGAATGGGAGACTTTTTATCATCGATCAAAACCAGTTGCCTTTTGAATTTACTATTATAGAATTGCATGATATTGAGCAGGTTTATGAAGCGATAAAAATTATGAAAGTGCGGGGTGCACCGGCTATAGGGGCAGTTGCAGCTTTGGGATATGCTCTTGCTATAGGCAAGGGGGAAGATATACACAGGAGTTATCAGCTGCTGCTGTCCAGCCGTCCTACCGCAATAGATTTGCAGAATGGGTTAGACTTTGTGAAACAGGCAATAGCCCGGCAGATTACAGGAGCAGGGATAAAAGCAGCAGCAATAGGGGCAGCTCAGCAGTTTACGGATAATATTGCTAATGAATGCCTGCTGATCGGGAAATATGGTAATGAACTGATAGCAGATAATTGCCGGATACTAACGCACTGTAATGCGGGAGCTCTGGCGACAGTGGACTATGGAACTGCTTTAGCCCCGATGCGAGAGGCGCATTATGCCGGCAAGAACATCTTTGTGTATGTAGATGAGACGCGACCCAGGTTGCAGGGTATGCGGTTAACAGCCTGGGAACTGGCTCAGGAAGGCATTGATCATGCTATCATTGCGGACAATGCTGCCGGATATTATATGCAGCAGGGCAAGATCGACCTGGTGATAACCGGGGCGGATAGAATAGCGCGAAATGGTGATATTGCTAATAAGATAGGAACCTATAGCAAAGCTGTACTGGCAAAAGAGAATAATATCCCCTTTTATATTGCGGCACCATTTTCAACCTTTTACCGCCAGCTGCTGAGTGGAAGGGATATTCCCATAGAGGAAAGACCGGCTGAGGAAGTGCTTACTTTTAATGGCGTGGCACTTAGCTCGGGACTGAGTGGTGCACTTAATCCGGCTTTTGATATTACTAAAGCTAAATATATAAGCGGATATATTACACCGGCAGGGATATTCAATAAAAAGGACTTTGATAAATTATGGGAAATGAATATAAAGGTACAAAATTCAGGACAAATCTGAAAGAGGCTGTTATAGAAAGCCCTCTGGCAGCAGAGCTGAAATACTGGTCTGCCGTGCTTGCCAGAAATAACTGTGCTCCGGCAATACCAGGCGGGTATGGTGGAAACCTGAGTTGCAGAGAGGGCAATAGTTTTCTGATCACAGCTTCCGGGGCAAATCTGGCAAATTTGGGTAATGACCAGATAGTACGCGTGGTAAATTTTGATCTTAACAGACTGGAAGTAGATGCAGAAGGCTGGTGTCTGCCTTCCTCAGAAACTTTACTGCACGGTGCTGTTTATAAAGCGCGACCAGAGATAAAGGCGGTATTTCATGGGCATTACCCGGCATTTGAAGAGAACTTTATGCGTTTGGGGTTGAAGATCACGGCTCGGGCAGCAGAATATGGCAGTATAGATCTGGTTAAGGATGTGCTGGAGATATTGGGTGATGAAAGTATTGTGCTATTGCGTAAGCATGGATTTATAAGTTTGGGTGAAACGGCAGATGAGGCAGGCAATAATATTCTGGATATGTGCAGAGCGAGGTGAGGAATTGAAAAATGTAATATAGAACACCATCCTCCGCACAAGGCTACGGCACGGCAGGCGGATTAGACGGATTTTACACAGAATGTGAAGTGAAGAACTATGGCAAGACAGGGTTTCTTTTAGTCCTTATAAGTCCTATAAGTCCTATAAGACCTATATGACCTATAAGACCTATAATCGCAGGCATTAGGAAAATGTGAAAAATAGGTCGCTGTAATTATGGAATTTTTCGCTTTGGGAGTTGGAAGAATTCAAGACCAGAGATGTACTGCATAAAGTGGGTTGAAATGAAATAATACTTTTTTAGGATATAACCTGACCTGGGTAGTTTAACTGCTCAGGTCAGGTTTTATAATTTTTTATCAGGGATGGATCAAGCCTAGCCAGTCTCCCAGGATGAATTGCAGTCTGCCGATCAGCAGAGAAATCCTCGCCATGGCAGTGTAGCCGAAAGCTCCGCCAAAGGAGATCATCAGGAAGTAAATCCCGATGCGTGATAATACTCCGATTGCTCCCTTATGCCGGGCAGAAAAGAAGAAATATATCACTCCGGTGATAGTTCCCAGGATCAGGAGAGTTTGACCTAATATCACAATCCAGTCACCTCCATCAAAGGGGTTCATCATAGTAGCGGTCAATTGCTTGATGATATCACTCTTAGTATATGTAAGCATACCGAGCCCGGCAGAAGAACCGATCATGAGAGCCATGGGGAATCTGGAGAACCACTCGGTTTTGGGGATTATCCGCATCAGCATGAATATCCCCAGAATTCCTGGAACCAGCAGCAGGAAGTTTGCCCTGAAATCTGTTTTCAGAGGTATTATCAGGTTGGGCAGCACTATATTATAGATGGTATATACAAACCAGTATCCAGCTGAAAGTCCCACGAAAATCTGTTCAGCAATCTTATAAAACGGATTATCTTTGTAGAGGAAACTGAAAATGGCAAAGGTCATCACAGCACCAATCCAGATACCCAGAGTTTCAAAGAATGTTATCATTTTGCTGCCTCCTGAAGAGCTTTGATCTTTTTATTATGGAAATAATTAACATTACCAATAATTATCAGGATGATAATTATCAAGTGGGCAAAGCTTTGAGCGTCCATACCCTGAGTAGCAGTTCCGGGAATGCCGATAAGTGCTTCATATTCCGCTGCAGCCTTCATACCGCCCAGGAGACCAGTAAGCTGCTGCTGCTCATTTACATAAGGCAGGATAGAAGGTGCAGAAACGGCAGTTACACCACCGGACACGGGAGTTTTAAACATATCATGTCCTACCTGCACCCATTCTTTGATACCGGGTGCGCCAGCGGAAAAGGACATCACATACTGAAAATCCTGCAGGTTTCTGATACCTTGCATTGCCGGAATATCATCAATCAGGGTTCCATTAGTATCCTGAGTAAATACTTTTTGAAAGTCTTTACCCAACGCTTTCAAACTGATGGCTCCCCCGGATTTATAACCTACATTCACCCAGTCTTCGCCATATACGGGTTTAATACCATCTTCTTCCAGAGTAGCGAAAATCTGTTCGCACATTTTCACGCCCATGGGCCATAATGCCATGCAGATTATTTTTTGTTTCTTAAGCAGGGCATGTTTGATCACAGCAGTAGCCTGGGGATGGATTTCCGGTTTGGTGGAAGGATCATAATCAAATGAGATAAGTACATGAGAACCTGCGGGAGTATTTTCCACCAGGTTATAGACGAGTTCCACATTTTCAGTAGTTTCAATGGGCAGTCCAACTTTAATGAGAATAGGTAAAGCCACGCCAATAAATACGAGGAGGAAAATGATTCTTCTATCAAGGGGTTTGCGTTCTTGAGCCATTATTCACCTCCCAGCCACATTCTTTCAATGCCCAGGAGAATGCGTAAACTAGAGCCGATCACACCCAGTCCGGAGCCGATCATAATTGCTCTTTGACCCGCTGTATTAGGGTATTTCATAATAAATTCCGCCAGGTTTGGCAGGTGAAAAAAAGAAGTATCAGGTAGAAATCCCGTTAGCCAGCTACCCAGGCTGGTTCTACCCAGCATCACGATAATGGCGGCAATTAAGAGCAGCTTGCTTTCCATAGTTCTGCCAATAAAGGCACGATAGGCTGCTGAGGCGATGAAAAAAGCCAGCAGTGCAAACATGGTAGCAGCCAGATGCTGATAGATATTATTGAACAGGTAGTCAAAAGGTTTGGAGCCTAATACGCTTTGGATACCTTCACCATGACCCATTAACCCGATTTGTTTATCAGTACCCCATAAGAAACCCAGCACGATCATCACCAGGCAGCTTACGAGTGTAATGATGGAATATTGCCAGTTAGGAGCTTTAAATTGTATTTTGAGAATATTGACTTTAAACAAGCTGAGCAGACCGAGCAGCATGGCAAATCCAGAGATTATCATCACCCATGTTTCCAGGTTAGTACTCACTTTGGGAAAGGGCTGAGCTGGGATAAATTCGGAGATGATTATTATCAATCCCGTGATCAGAGTAATTAATAGTGGTATTTTTATCTTCATTGCCTCTCCTTTAGTGGATGATCATGTAATCTTTCAGGATATGAACATTAATGATTTCCAGGATAATACCAAGCAGCAGCACAATCACAAATACTGCTTTGCCAAAATCCTGACCTTTCAAACTGCCAAGCTGCTGCGGATCACGGGAGAGATAAGCACTGGCAGCAAATAATTCTTCTCCGATCAGGGTATAATCACAGGCAGCGACAAAGAAGGGTAATTGCGAGGGCATGGCAGTTCCCGCCACTTGAATAGCCCCGGAAGAGAATCCGGTTTCAGCTAGAATCAATGATTCGGCATAAAACGCGCCGAGCAGGAAATTAGCAGCTGGTTTTTCCCGCACGATAATGCCGTCCACACCGGAGACATAGCCAAACTGGTCATCAGTGAGGTAAAAAACGCTATCCTCCTGATACGCATCTGGTCTGCCAGCCTGAATATAGGCAGTGCGAACCACTTCTTTGGCAGTGCTGAGCACCATTGACCTGGCAACAGGGACAATTATTTTTGTATCGTATGCAGCAGCTTTCTCGGCAACTTTCCGCAAAATTGTGAGTCCGGCTATCGTCTGCATATCATCGATGTCATTAATACCCGGGACAAAGAGAATGGGCTGTCCCATTTCCGTAGCTCTTCCTACTGCTTCATCGATGGATTCCAGTCCGGAAATCTTTCTAATATACAGTTCTTTCCCGGTTCTGGCAGAGATGATAAAATAGATAATTGCCGCTGATACAAGAACTAAAAAGATCAATAAAGTTATCTTATCAGTATTGAAATATTCCGGTTTGGGAGAAAATAATACTACAGCCAGTGTAAGATTATCAGGCTTGATAACCATACTGTATTCATATTCCTGCCCGGCTTTCAAATTTTTATCCGTGAATTCGCCGGAGGGTGATGTGCTTTGCAGGATTATTTCCTCGCCCCGCCAGATAGTGACTTCTTCAAATGGCAACTCTCCGACATTCCAGCTAAGGCTTGCGCCAGTACCATCGTCGTTAGGCATGTCTTTCACAATAAGTTCCGGAGGGCTGGCAAATAGTGAGTAAATCGCAAATAATATCAGGAAAATCAATATTTTTCTCATATATACTCCCATATTTCTTTATCTGGATAACGTAAACCTTATTAATATTGTCAATCAAATAATGGTTTTTATAATAAATAGTTTATGTAATTTAATGTGGAACACGAAGAATGGAACACGGTAAAGAGATGAATACAAAGATAGAAGACGAAGAATGGAACACAGATTGGACGGATTACACGGATGGGCGCGGATAAGAGAAGATTGATTTTTTTTGGAGGAATTTATGGGGGAGATGATGCTTAAAGAGCTATGGATCAGATTATCTGTTGCTATTATGAAGTTAAACTGCAATATTAACTCTTTCTTTTATCAGTGTTAATCCGTCCAATCCGTAAAATCTGTGTTCTATATTGGAAGGTTAAAGAGATGAATATAAAGATAGAAGACGAAGAATGGAACACGGATTGGACGGATTACACGGATGATCGCGGATAATGTAATTTAGTTGTATTATTTTCGAGGAATGGGGGGGTAAGAAAAGGGCAGACCTGGCAGTCTGCCCTTTCTTTAATATTTTAGCTATTTCAGGAGGATTAATTTCTCCGTTTTTGTATAGTCACGAGTTCGCATGCTCAGGAAATATATTCCTGAAGCACAATTATCCGCCTGCCAGGAAATTTCATGATTTCCGGCAGCTAGATCAGCATTCATTATAACTTTCACTTTCTGACCTTTGACATTATAGACCTCAATCAGTACATTTCCTGGTTCTGCCAGACTGAATTCAATGCGGGTTTCAGGGTTGAAGGGATTGGGATAAATCCTATTTAAGCCAGTTATCAGTGGGATATCCAGATCATTTGCAGTATGATTGAAGGTAGTATCCACAATTTCAGAAACACCGTAATCATATACTGCCTGCACTCCGGCTACATGTTCACCGACCACATTTTCAAAAAGATATTCTCTGGATTCCACAAATCCCTGGGATACATTATCCAGAAAGACATTATAACCCAGCAGGTCACGATTTCTACTGCCAGACTGCAAGCCAAATTCTATTGCTTCCCCGCTATTGAAATCAGCCGAAAATTCTACTGCTCTGGTAGCAGTATTAATCACCTGCACATCATCCAGCTTTAGAATGAACTGATCAGTTACATCATAATGCCGCCAGGCAATATTGATAGAGCTGCCAGCCCAGGCTGTCAGGCTAATGCTATATTCAATCCAGTTATCGTTTTCCAGAGTTTCTTCCACCAGCGTTTCCTGGAAATTATCAATAGCAGTACCGGAATCAGAGACTAAGACAGCAAAATGTTCCTGCGGGTAAAATTCATCCTGAGCAGCCATCCAGAAGCGGAGTTCCGATAAGCCGCCAATTTCTATTTCAGGTGAGATCAGCCAGTTATCAGGGGTTAGAGCTCCGGAAGTGGGATGATAAGATTGACTGCCAGCGGAGCTGGAGCCGGAATGCGGTGACTGAACATAAATATACCAGCCATAGCCATCCCCGTCATGATCAATATTCAACCAGCCTTGAGGAAGGATTATGCCTTCAAAACCCTGATCAAGTTCTTCACCACTACCACCGCTGCCTGGGGCAAACCAGGTGAACAAGGCATTATTTTCCGGGAGTAATTCCACGTTTAGAAGCACTGGCTCATCGTCCTGAATAGTAATTATCACGCTGTCTTCATCCTGCAATTCTCCGTCAGATACCTGCAGAGTAAATTCATATTCTGTAGGATCAACTACCTGGGGAGCAGTGAAGGTGGGGCTGACAGCATAGGGATCACTCAGCATCACCCCGGCCGGAGCTATCCAGATATATTCCAGCTCTTCAGTTTCCACATCCCAGGAGGCAGAGCCATCCAGGGAGATAACTTCTCCATCTCTGCCATTGCTATTCATACCGGCATCAGCATGCGGCTGATCATTAACAGCACTTACGTTTATCACAACATCTGCTTCAGCTTCCAGACGCTGGATATTATCACTTACGATAAAGGTGAGTGTTTCTGAGCCATTCCAGTTAACTGCTGCCGATAATTCCACTTCCAAATCGTCGAAACTAACTATTATATTTTCATTGCCGGTTACTGCTAAGCTAAGATTATCTTCATCAATATCATTCACATATTCGCTAAAATCAAGCAGTAGCAGTTCATCTTCTGCAAAATTAAATTCTGCCGGCAGAGCTATTTCGGGAGCATGATTCATATAGTTAACGGTTACTACTACAAAATCAGAAGTGAAATATTGTCCGTCCGATACAGTTAACGTTACAATAAAATCAGTATCATCCATCACGATAGGGGCAGTGAACTGAGTAATTGCCGAAGTGGGCTCACTGATCACGATTTCTGCGGGAGAATCCCATAAATAAGTGATATCATCGCCATCAGGATCAAAAGACCCGCTGCCATCCAAAGTTCCTTCACTTCCTGAAACCACGCCGAAATTATCTCCGGCATCTGCTACTGGTGGATGTGCGAGGCCAATATCATTTACAATCACTTCGCCATCGATAAACTCGGAGAGACCCTGTGCTCCCATCATGCACAGCACGATATCAAGAGGTGAATCGCCGAAACATACTGCCTCAAATTCCAGCTCGATCAAGGCACCTGCTCCGCTCATGGGCAGATAATTGGCATAATTAATTACTAAATAGCCCGGCTCATTTTCTTCAACTACAGCAACCCCGCCAGACAATATTGTATTAGTAATCGAATAATCATTATAGGTCAATATCGTAGGGTCATAAGCAAAATGCAGTTCATAAGAAGGAAGAGACCATCCTTCAAATATCTCAGTTGTGTATATTGGCACTGTCAGAGATTGTCCGTCATTGATCTCATAATCCTGGCAGGATAAAATAGTGTCTTCAGGATAAAATATATTGATCATTACTGTGTCACTGGCTGTTAGCCTAAAGACATTATCATCAACAGTAAATATCAGTTCTTCGCTGCCATGCCAGTCCTGAGGATAATTGAAAGTGACATTACTGCCGGTTATTTCAACTTCCAGGTCATCTTCGCCATAAACAGAAATTGTTAATATATCCCCATCAATATCATCCATGAACTGACTAAAATCGATAACTGCCGGGGTTCCTGCCTGAAAAGTGAGCTGCTCCGGAATATCCAGCACCGGAGCATCATTCATAGGGTTTACGATCACCATCATATCTATTGTAGTAGTTTCCCGTCTTTGATCATCTGAAACCATAATTGTGATATATTCAGTACCATTCCAGTTTGCCTCTGCAGATAAATTTAATTGCGAGCCGGTTATTTCTGCCGTAATATGAGCACTGCCTGTAACAGCATAACTAAGAATATCACCTTCCACATCACTGGCATACTGGCTGATGTCTTCGCTGAAACTGCTATCTTCATTGAATTGAAATTGGGCAGGCATGTTTAGATCAGGCGGATCATTAACAGGGTTGACCACTATTATGACAGAATCAGAGTCATTTTCTTCAATGCCGGTAACTTCAAAACTGATCAATTCACTGCCATTCCAGTTTTCTGCAGTCGAAAATGTCACCATACTGCCGATTATAGAGACATTAATATTTTCACCTCCGGAAGCTGTAATGCCGGAATAAATTCCGCTGATATAAGTTGCAAAATCTATACTTAGTGCCACGTCTTCATCAGTGGAAAATTCCTCGGGCAGCTCAATATCAGGGGGCATAGCACCACCGAGATATATACCGCCATCTTCCATCCAGAAAAACTGGGAAGCATCAAAAGTGAGAACATATTCTCCTGTGCCCATATCTCCGGAAGAAATTTCCAGTACATCCAGATGAAGAATATCTCCGGCTGTCCAGGTACTGAACTGACCACAATTCACCTTTACGGTGGAACCAAATGCGGGATAATAGCAATCTGTAACATTCTCATCAAGGACTTCCTGGGGATTAGAAAGCAGCCAGGCTTCAAAGCTGATATCACCTGCCACCGGTATTTCATTTTGGGCATTTCTGATCTCAATGTACATAGGATGTGGCCCCTGCGCATATACGGTTACTAAAATCATCAACAAAATAACAAATAGAATTCCTCTTTTCATAAAATCTCCTCAGCTCTATAAATAGAGTAACAAATTATTTATGTATAAAATTATACTTTTCAAATATCTGTCAATAAAATTCCCGATTATTTTCCTTAATCAGAGAAAAATCTTGTATAATTATTCGGGATAAAAACTATGGTAATCATTGAAAAGAAGAGTTGTTTTTGATAGTTGTTTTCAGAAATAATGAGAGGATAAGGTATAAAGATGCTGAGATTTAAACTGATTATCGTCCTGGTGATAATGGTAGAAATATTGTGGAGTATCCCCATAGCCTGGGTGGAAGACCTGGCAATTGAAGGAGAGGAATATCAGGAAAAAATGGCAGAATTGCCAGATACCCTAAATATAGTAAGCAAACGGCAGCAGGCACTTGAGAGTATGATAGAAGAAAAGCTGCTCTTGCTCTATGGCAGGGAGCAGGGTACTGAAGTGAGTGAGGAAGAGGTTGAAGCATTATTTATCAATACTTTCTCCGAGCATGAGATGTTTCAGGTGAATGGTGCTTTCAGTTACGATAAATTTCTGGAACATAAGCAAAGTCCCCGGATTCAGCAGATTCTGGCAAAAATGCATCAGGACATTCTGATCGAAAAAACCAGAGCGCTTGTTTATAGGAAACTTGAGAAAACTGATGATGAACTTTTAGACCGTTTTTTCCTGGAAAATGTCCGCATTGATGTCAGTTATGCCCAGTTTGATCTGGAAGATGTGAGTATCTCTCCCCAATTAACTTCCCGTGGTGCCAGAAAATATTTTAATGAGCATTATGCAGAATACTACGGCTACCCGCAAGTGAAGCTGGGTCTTACCTTTATACCGTATAACGACTTCAACCAGACAGCAGAACATAATCTGGCTGACAGCGTTCCTGAAATTACAGTTTTTGAGCTGATGAAGGAATATGCTGAGGGGGATAGTATAGATCAGTCGCTGCTGGAGCAGCAGGCTTTTGCAATGAACCGGCAAGCCCGGGAAACAGCCAGGCAAAATGAAAAGAAACGCCTGGCAGCTGAAGAAGCAAGACTGGTGCGGCAATATCTTTCCCGCGATCTGCCTATCCGTTACCCCAAATTATCTACGGGCTTCATAGACCCTGAAACCGGTGCCGGCAAGATACAGGCAGCACTGATCCGGCAGGGGCTTGAGATGCAAAGGGGAGATGTGAGTAAGCCTTATGAACTTGAAGACGGATTGATTATTACCTGGCTGATAGAAAAAAAACAGGAAAATAAAGTTGCTCTTGATAAAGTGAAATCAAAAGTCTGGAGCGATTATATTCGTGATCTGGATTTTCAGGAAAACATAGAAGAATACCGGCGTTATTTTTTTGATCATCTGGAAGATTTTAAAGTGCCTACTTTGATAGTCAATCGCGTGGACCTCATTGAACGTCTGCATGGACGAAAGTGGCCCCTGATGAAAGGTAAAGAGCATATTATTGAGCAATTGGAAAAATATCTTTTTAATGAAGATTACCTTGCCTGGGTAGCAGAAGATAATGGCTTAAAGTGTGTGAAACAGCCAATCTACCTGGAAAAATACAGTTTTCGTGACAGCATTGAGAGCCGGATAGCTGAGATGGTGGAATCTGGAACTGTATATGGCGTTGCCTCCGGTGACGGAATAGAATCTTTTTTTGTACTCAGCTCTATCTATCCGCGTTATATTCCTGAATTTGATGATTTACTGGCGAGTGGTTATTTTCAGGTTGAGCTGGAACATAAGAGCAGCGAAGCTGCCTGGCAGGAGTATTATTCAAAACATCAAAAAGATATGACTACTCGTGATAGCGTGTCACTGGCTGGAGTGTATTATAAACTGGAGCCGGACAAGATCAGGCTGGATAGTCTGGAGATTGAAGAATATTACCAGCGTAATCTGGGTAGATTTTATCATGAAGCTGCAGTTGATTGCCGATTTCTGGTTTGCAGAGATGAAGAAAGAGCAATACTTGCCTCAAATTATCTGCGAAAGGGCGTTGATTATGACCTGGTTTGCTGGTGCTTTGCAGATACTTCGTATTTTCTGCCCGATGGGATGATAGAATATCAGGATTTACCCGAGGAAATTGAAAAAGAGGTTCGCAATATGCCTGAGCAGATGTATAGCAAACCCATAGAAATAGAGGATGGCTGGCTGATCATAGGAAAGCAGGCTGAAGCAGCTGCTGGGTATTTTACCATAAAGGAGGCTCAGGCTGAGATAGAAAAAAAACTGCGCCTGTTCAAAGCTGATTCGGTGGCATATAGTTTGACAAAAGCAGTTTTTGATTCTACGGCAAACTTCAATGACTGCGCCAGATATGCGAAGCAGGCAAATATTTTCAAGACTCCTTATCAGGAATTTGAAAGTGATTTTCCGGAACTGGGTAATCTGGCTAAATACAAAGCCGCTCTGATGAGACTATACTGGAATGAAAAACTAACCCAAATAGTGAAACTCAATGATGGCTATGCTGTGATATTTATGAGAAAAAAACAGGTAGCAAAGGAACTTACCTATGCAGAAGCACGAACTAAGATTGAAGGTATATTTGCGGCTAATAATAAACTGGAACGAGGTAAAAAGTATATCCGCTCAATAATTGATGACCTGAAAAGAGGTGCTTCTGCTGATTCTTTATTATACTTCCTGGGCGGAATGAAGAGGGAACACAATCTGAGCCTCGACAGCAATATCCCGGGGTTTGAGCAAAGCAGCGTGCTGATTCAAGATATGACAAATCACGATGCCGGATATTACAGTCCTGTTCTCAAAGTTGGAGAAGATCGACTGATGTTTTATCGTATAAATGATATAAAGAAAGTGAGTAAACAAGACTTTTTTCGGCAAAAAAATACATTTCGCCAGCAGGTTGAACAAAAAGACTATCAGGAATGGCTGCAAAACTATCGAGAAGGCAAAAGGATAAAGAGATGAATATGAAGATAGAACACGAAGAATGGAACACGGATTGGACGGATTACACGGATGATCGCGGATAAGAGAAGATTGATTTTTTTTGGAGGAATTTATGGGGGAGATGTTGCTTAAAGAGCTATGGATCAGATTATCTGTTGCTATTATGAAGTTAAACCGCAATATTAACTCTTTCTCTTATCAGTGTAAATCCGTCCAATCCGTAAAATCTGTGTTCTATATTTGAAGGTTTAAGAGATGAATAGAAAGATAGAAGACGAAGAATGGAACACGGATTGGACGGATTACACGGATGATCGCGGATATATAAAACCGGTCGTTAGGCCTCCTGAATGGTTGGTCAGTTAAGCTTCATGTATTTTTTTTTGAATGGTTTTGATAAGGGGCAGTCAATGCTACTATTCGGAAGGTGAGGGTTAATGCTCAACAGAATAATCTCTTCTATATGTTAATATTCCTCTTATCAGTGTTAATCCGTCCAATCTGTAACATCGGTGTTCTATATTTGAAGGTATCTGGAGATGAATATGAAGATAGAACACGGATTGGACGGATTACACGGATGATCGCGGATATGTAAAACCTTCTAGTCGTTAGACCTCCTGAATGGTTGGTCAGTTAAGCTTCATGTATTTTTTTTTGAATGGTTTTGATAAGGGGCAGTCAATGCTACTATTCGGAAGGTGAGGGTTAATGCTCAACAGAATAATCTCTTTTATATGTTAATATTCCTCTTATCAGTGTTAGTCCGCTCAATCCGCCCAATCTGTGTTCTATTCTTCAAATCTCTATAGATATCCCGGTTCTGGATTAACAAGCATTTAGCCACAGATTCCACGGAAGAACACTGATATGAGGTCTTGTTTATACATGGTGGTCATTATATTGAAGTTAATTATCTCTTTTATCTGCGGAAATCCGTCCAATCCGCCCAATCTGTGTTCTATTCTTAATGACTCCGGTTCAAAATCGCTCATAATGAGCGAAAACGAGCAAAAAGTATTGACAAATTACTCAAATTTTCAAGATAGAGTAACTGGATAAGTTGTTTAGGTGTTTGGTAATAAGCATATAGTGTGGATTTATAAGGTATTCTGGGAGGATTATCCGAGTGTTAAAGAGATTGACATTATATTGGATAATTAAGTAATTGCTTTGAATTTATCCTGCCCTTAACACTCACGACCTGCAAGTGAGGCGGCGGAGCTGTATCTATGGGAATTTTGAATTTTTAATTATGAATGTTTAATGGTAGCGAGCTTTGCTCGCTTATAAGTAATATAATGGAGATAGTAAGTTATGATAGATAAGCACAAAACGGGTACTTTCGTAATTTTGAATTTTTAATTATGAATGTTGAATGGAAGCGAGCTTTGCTCGCTTATAAGTAATATAACGGAGATAGTAAATTATGATAGATAACCGAGAATCAGGAATAGAAAGTCAAGCTCATTCAAAATTCAAAATTCAAAATTCAAAATTAACTGAACTTGATTCAAAATTAACGAATTCATTGAATTCATTTTCGAATTATCTTTTCTGGGATACGGATATTACTGATCTTGATCCTGAAAGGAATGCTTATTATATTATCCCTCGAGTCGTAGATTATGGTATGCAAAAGGATGTGAAATTATTATTCATGATTTATGCGGAAGATTTTATAAAGAATGTTTTACTATCAGTTCCCTATTTGCACAAGCAAACTATTAGCTATTTTGCTTTGAAGTATAATCTCACTTCCGATAGTTTTAGATCCTTTAGAAAACGATTGGAAAACCAAAATTGGAAATAAAAGAACTTCATTTAGAGTTATTTACCAAAGAATTTCATGAACTTCTCCTTAAGATCATGAAGAATTCTGAGTTTAATTTTTTTTATTTAGTCGGTGGGACTGCATTAGCCTTATATTTGGGTCACAGGAAATCAATTGATATCGATCTTTTTACTGAACTTGAATTTAATGAGAGAAGGATAGCCTCAATTTTAGAAAATGAATACAGGGGGCAGCAGATCAATATTGAAAAGGGCACAGTGGCATATTCAATAAATGACATAAAAGCAGAATTTTTTTTACACCAATATCCACTGGTAGGCAGTCTATCGCATATTTCCGGGATCAGGTTATGTAGTATAGAAGATTTATGTGCTTTTAAGTTAAATGCTATTATGGGCAGAGGAAGTAAGAAGGATTTTTGGGATTTAGCTTATTTATTGAAAATATATCCATTAGAAAAGCAAATTGAATTTTTTCAGAAGAAGTATCATAACGCCAATCTTTGGCATTTGCAGAAATCATTAAGTTTTTTTGAAGACGCGGATAATGAAGGGACAGAAATTTTAGATGATTCAGTTTTATCATGGCAGGAAGTAAAAGAAAAAATCAGAGAAGAAATTTTGAATTATGAGTTTTGAAGGTTGAATGGAAATGTAATCAAGACCAAGGATGGTCTTGGTACGCATTTCGACTCACGGAGATAAACAATGTTGAATTGTGAATTTTTAATTTTGAATGGAAATGTAATCCAGACCAGGATGGTCTGGTTACGCACTTCGACTCACGATTCACGACTCACGATTCACGGGAGAAAGCAATTATGAGTTTTGAATTTTTAATTATGAATGTTGAATGGTAGCGAGCTTTGCTCGCTTATAAGTAATATAACGGAGATAGTAAGTTATGATAGATAAGCACAAAACGGGCACTTTCGTAATTTTGAATTTTTAATTATGAATGTTAAATGGATGCGAGCAAAACTCGCTTATAAGTAATATAATGGAGATAGTAAGTTATGATAGATAACCGAGAATCAGGAATAGAAAGTCAAGTTCATTCAAAATTCAAAATTCAAAATTACTTTCGGGTCAAGTTGATAATTCAAAATTCAAAATTAACTGAGCTGTGAAAAAGAATATTATTCTTGAGAAATCATTTGATTTTGCTTTAATGGTAATTGATATTTATAAGTATCTTACAGTGGAAAAGCATGAATATATAATGTCAAAACAATTACTGCGATCGGGTACTTCCATTGGAGCAAACTGCAATGAAGCTATAGCAGCAGTAACAACGAAGGATTTTTGTAATAAAATGGCAATAGCTTCCAAAGAAACGTATGAAACGCTATATTGGCTAAAATTGTTAGATAAATCAGATTATTATCATAGTGATGAAGCAATTGAAAACTGTGAAGAAATAATTAGAATAATTACATCAATTGTAAAGACAACGAAAGAAAAATTACATTCGTAATTTTTCTCAATTTTGAATTTTGAATTATGAATTACTAACTTGATAGGCTTATCTAAAGTTGGGTGGAAATGTTTAATTTTGAATTAAGAACTTTGAATGTTAAATGGAAGCGAGCTTTGCTCGCTTATAAGTAATATAATGGAGATAGTAAGTTATGTTAGATAAGCACAAAACGGGCACTTTCGTAATTTTGAATTTTTAATTATGAATGTTAAATGGAAGCGAGCTTGCTCGCTTATAAGTAATATAACGGAGATAGTAAATTATGATAGATAACCGAGAATCAGGAATAGAAAGTCAAGCTCATTCAAAATTCAAAATTCAAAATTCAAAATTATTAATAACTGGTGGCTCCGGTTTTATAGGATCAAATTTTATTAAATTTGTCCTATTAAATACAGCGAACCAGATTATTAATATCGATTCGCTGACTTATGCGGGTAATCTGGAGAATCTGGCTGATATTGCTGATGATCCCAGATATACTTTTATAAAAGCGGATATTACGGATAAAGAGGCTTTGCAGGAAATAGGGAAGAAGTATCCTGATATAGATTATATCATTAATTTTGCTGCTGAGTCGCATGTTGACCGCAGTATTATAGAGCCTAATCAATTTGTGCTTACCAATGTAGTGGGAACGCAGAATATGCTGAACCTGGCAATTGAACTGGGTGTAAAGAAATATTTGCAGGTATCCACTGATGAGGTATATGGCGCATTAGGAGCTTCCGGGAAATTTGTGGAGACTATGGCTCTGGAACCTTCTTCACCGTATTCTGCCTCTAAAGCCAGTGCGGATTTGCTGGTGATGGCATATCATAAAACCTTTCAATTACCAGTGAATATCACGCGTTGCTCCAATAATTACGGACCTTATCAGTTCCCGGAAAAACTGATTCCACTCATGATCAATAATGCCAGGCAGAATAAGTCATTACCTGTATATGGCACTGGCATGAATGTGCGAGACTGGATCTATGTGGATGATCATTGCCGGGGGATTTTGACTACTTTAGAGCGGGGTAGAGACGGTGAGGTGTATAATTTTGGGGGAGATGCAGAAAAGCCTAATCTGGAGATCGTGAAACTGATCTTAGAGAAACTGGGCAAAAGTGAAGAGCTGATCACCTATGTGGAAGATCGAAAAGGTCATGACTGGCGATATGCGATAGATTTTTCCAAAGCAAAAACGGAATTAGGCTGGCAGCCGCAGATTAGTTTTGAAGAAGGCATGGAGAAGACGATTAACTGGTATATGGATAATTTAGATTGGATGGAGAATGTGATAAGTGGGGAATATGAGAGATATTATGGGAGAAAGTGATTGGTGATTAGTGAACGGTGATTGGAGGTTCACATCTTGCGATGTGAATTTGATAAAAGATCATATAAATTTCAAATCACCAATCACTAATCACCAATCACTGTAAAGGAGGAGAAATGATACACAAGGATTTGGATGCATGGAAAGTTAGTATAACGCTTGTTAAAGAGATTTATCTAATAACAAGAAAATTACCCAAAGATGAACTTTATGGATTAATCTCTCAAATTAGAAGATGCGCTGTTTCTATACCTTCTAACATAGCAGAAGGTGCAGCTCGCAATTCCAATAAGGAATATATCCGCTTTTTAAATATCTCAGCTGGTTCACTGGCTGAACTTGATACACAATTGATCATAAGTAATGAATTAGGTTATATAAATAAAGAAAGTTATAATAATTTTGCAGAACAGATTTCTCGAATTAGTAGATTAATACAAGGCTTGATAAAGTATCTAAACAGGAAAGAATAGTGAAAAGGTCGCACGATATTCCAATCACCAATCACGAATCACCAGTTACCAAAAAAGAATTCCAATCACCAATCACCAATCACCAATCACCAGGAATAAAAGGAATAATTTTAGCTGGTGGCGCTGGCAGTCGGCTTCATCCGCTCACTTTTACGGTATCCAAGCAGCTGTTACCGGTATATGATAAGCCCATGATCTATTATCCGCTGAGTGTACTGATGCTGGCTGGGATCAGGGAGATATTGATTATATCCACACCCCAGGATTTACCGCATTTTAAGACTTTGTTTGGCAGTGGCGAGCAATTGGGGTTATCGTTCAGCTATGCTGATCAGCCCAATCCTGAAGGGTTAGCTCAGGCATTTATTATCGGTGAGGAATTCATTGGTGCTGACAGCGTGTGCATGATATTGGGTGATAACCTGTTTTATGGTCAGGATTTGTCGCATATGGTCCAGGAAGCTGCCAAACTTACTCAGGGTGGTAAAATATTCGGGTATCCTGTCAAAGATCCGCAAAGATATGGTGTTGCTGAAATAGACGAGAATAATCGTGTGCTTAATATCGAAGAAAAACCTGCTGTGCCTAAATCAAATTTAGCCTTAGTAGGTTTATATTTTTTTGATAACCGGGTTGCGAAGTTTGCCAAAGAGATAGTACCCTCTAAACGTGGAGAACTGGAAATCACTTCGCTGATGCAGAAATACCTTGATCTGGGAGAGCTGGAACTTGTAAAAATGCGAAGAGGAATGGCCTGGCTTGATACAGGAACGCATGATTCCTTACTGGCAGCAGCTCAATTTGTGGAAATCATTGAAAAGAGACAGGGATTGCAGATATCCTGCATTGAAGAAATCGCCTGGCGGATGGGATATATCAATAGTAAACAACTTAAGAAGACAGCCAAGAGTTATGGGAAGAGCGCTTATGGTGAGTATTTGCGTTCACTTGTGACCGCGAATAATTGAAAATATAAAATTGCACACAGAGAGCACAGAGAAATATGGAGCCACGGATTTCACGGATAAACACGGATAGAAGATTTTTAGCCGCGAACAAACCGAACAAGCGCGAACTTTTATTATGCGTAACCAGAGCTTCCAGCTCTGAATTATATATATCTACTAGAGCACACAGTGAGCATTGAAATAAATGAGCCACGCACTTCACGGATAAACACGGATGAAAGATTTTTAGCCGCGAACAAACCGAACAATCGCGAACTTTTATTATGCGTAACCAGAGCTTCCAGCTCTGAATTATATATATATATATATACTAGAGCACACAGTGAGCATTGAAATAAATGAGCCACGGACTTCACGGATAAACACGGATAGAAGTTTTTTGCCGCGAACAAACCGAACTGGGAATGATTAGTTAGTGGTTAGTAGTTAATAGTTAGTAGAAAAATTAATTGATAATGAAAATAGATAAGAAACCATGCAAATCAGTAAAATCTGTTACTGGAAGAAAATCGTCTCACTATTCACGACTCACGGAGTTCAACCATTGCGGAGGTCTGCGACCATCCGCAAGGTTTATTAATCCAGCTATGGATTTGCATATTGATATTCTTAATTCATTCAAAATTCAAAAATCAAAATTTAAAATTGACTATAGTCGACTCACGACTCACGGCTGCAAAGCAGCTCATTCACCATTCACGGAATAAAACAAAGTTGAATTATAAATTTTTGATTTTGAATGGGAATGTAATTAAGACCAGGGATGGTCTTGGTACGCACGACTCACTTGATTTTAGCAACAGGACGGACTTGTTTGGGGACTAGTCCCGAGTTCCGAGTCCCTAATCCCGAGTCCCGAGTTCCGAAATAAAATGACCGAATTAGAAATTTTAGCAGATGTAGTAAAGCGCTTAGATCAAGCTGGCATTAAATATATGCTTACAGGCTCGATGGCTATGAACTATTATGCCGTACCAAGAATGACCAGGGATATCGATATGATCATTGAAATGCAAATTGAGGATATTCCAGGGATTTTTGCCTTGTTTAAAGATGACTATTATATCTCAGAAGAAGGAATTAAAGACGCATTGATTCATAATACAGCTTTTAATATAATTAACTACAAATCTATCATCAAAATTGACTTCATAGTAAGAAAGAAAACAGAATATAGAATGACAGAGTTTAAGAGAAGAAAAATAGTAAAAATAGATGGATTTGAAGTATTCATCGTATCAATAGAGGACTTAATAATCTCTAAAATGCTTTGGGCAAAAGGCAGTAATTCCGAAGCGCAATGGTCTGATGTAGAAAATTTAATGAATCAGGAAATTGATAAAGAATATCTTGAATTCTGGAAGAGTAAGTTAGGGATTGGGGATTAGATACTGGGGACTGGGAACTGGGACTGGGGACTGGGGACTGGGGACTGGGAATTGGGTACTGGGTACTGGGTACTGGGGACTGGGGACTGGGAACTGGGACTGGGGACTGGGAATTGGGTACTGGGAATTGGGTACTGGGAATTGGGTACTGGGAACTGGGTACTGGGAACTGGGTATTGAGGTTCCCGAATCCCGAATCCCGAATCCCGAATCCCGAATCCCGAATCCCGAGTTCCGAGTCCCTAATCCCTAATCCCGAGTTCCGAGTTCCGAGTCCCGAATCCCTAATCCCTAATCCCTAATCCCTAATCCCTAATCCCTAATCCCGAGTTCCGAGTCCCTAACCCCCAGTCCCCAAAAAAGGAGCAAATATGTTTCACAAAGATTTAGATGTGTGGAAAAATAGTATAGAACTGGTAAAAAGTATCTATATAATTACTAAAACTTTTCCAAAAGAAGAATTGTATGGATTAACCTCTCAAATACGAAGATGTGCGGTTTCAATTCCATCGAATATCAGTGAAGGTGCTGCAAGAAGTTCAAGTAAAGATTATATAAGATTTTTGTATATAGCTGCTGGATCCTTAGCAGAATTGGATACTCAGTTGATTATTAGTAAAGAACTGAATTATATATCTAAAGAGAAATTCGATGAACTTGAAGTAAGTTTAGATAGTATTGCTAAAATGTTACAAGGCGTTATTCGATATCAAAGAAATAAGTCAGGGAATGGGGAGTAGTGACTGGGAACTGGGAATTGGGTACTGGGTACTGGGAAATGGGTATTGAGGTTCCCGAATCCCTAATCCCTAATCCCTAATCCCTAATCCCTAATCCCTAATCCCTAATCCCTAATCCCGAGTTCCGAGTCCCGTGAAAAAAACATGAACGACACAAGTAAAGAAATAGAAAAAATATACCGCAAGATGTTGATGGCAAAGAGCGGAGCAGAACGCGTGAAAATGGGTGTTTCCATGTTTGAGACAGCTAAGAAATTTGTAGAAGCTTCATTACCGGAAGGACTTTCTGAAGAAGAGAAGCGTAAGGCAATGATCAAGAGGATTTATCCGGAGTTGAGAGTATTAGCCACGGATTTCACGGATTAACACGGATGAAAGATATTTTAGCCGCGAACAAAGAGAAGAAATGTTAAACTACAGGATAGCATTAATAATTTCGTCTCACGACTCACGACTCACGGAGTTCGACCATTGCGGAGGTCTGCGACCATCCGCAAGGTTTCTAATCCAGAGCTGGAAGCTATGGTTACGCATTTCGACTCACGACTCACGACTCACGATTCACGGCTGCAAAGCAGCTCACTCACGACTCACGTAATTATAATTTAAGGTAAAAAATGAGTAATAAAAAATTTTACGGGGATACAGTTTATTATTTAATATTACTATTTATGCTAATAGTAACCAATGCCTTATTGTATGCACCGCATTATAATGATTTTCCGGGTTTGGCTGCTGTATGTAATGTGATGGATGACAATATCCTGCATTGCGTAAATAATAACTGGGGCTTTATGGTGCCTTTGATTGCCTATCTATTCACATTAGTGACAGGTAATTTACTATTATCTCAAAGGATCATGTCTGGTCTGGGCTGTTTTTTTCTGCTCTATACACTGCTCTATATCATGAAAAAAGAGGAATATAAGAGCAGGGATAAATCACTTATATTATTAGCATTTGCTATCTCTCCCTGGCTATTTGATACAATGATCAGCATGCATTTTGATGCGATACCTTTATCGATAATCTTTCTGTTTACTTATAAATCTGTGAAAGAGCCAGGTAATTACTTTTTATCTGGATTTTTAATTGGGATAAGTTTCTGGTTCAGATTTCACTTTATGATTTTCAGTCTTCTATTTCCGTTAGTAATACTGATCAGTACTCGAAACATAAAATCGTTTATTCAGGCAGGATTAGGCATTTTAGCAAGTCTCGCCATACCACATATTTTATCATATATTGCCTATAACCAAATATCTTTAGGTAATCAGAAATTTATTATAGCTCAATTTTTTGGTATAGCTGACTGGGGTTATGATTTTTCGCAAAAAATAGAAAAAATGAGTATTCGAGAGATATTACAGGGAGCAGATGTAATAAGGTTTGGGATAAAGAACATCATCAGGTTCATAGAGAATATTTTATTTTTTATTATCTTAGCAAGTTTAATTGATTTCAAAAAAATCATAAAAAAGAAAATATCAATAGTTTTTATCTCAATTACTCTTTTTATTCTATTTTTCCTATTCATTCGTGGTTTCACCTATCGTCTAACGTTAGGTTTGGTAATTCCATTTTTACTTTTAATACCATATATGGAAGTTAGACTATTCAACAGGAAGCTATTACTTGCAGCAATAATAATACTATATCTATTCATTCCTGAAGCAAAACTAATTCGGCATAACTACAAAAATATTCAAGAGCAGCGGTATATTTATCATAAAGTATCACAGATAATAGACCTTAGCCAGGAATCTAAAAGTAAAATTCTGGCTTTAGGCGAAATGTATAATTACAATGACGTGAATTTAGAATTTTCTGAAACAGTGCAGGATGGGTGGATTTTGAGATTTAAGCCAGTAATGGATCGTTATGAATTAATAGATATTCACAATATATACAGGGAAGACGTGTTGAATAAAATCCGCCAATATGATTATGTGATACAGAAAAAGACTGATTATAACTATAAACCTTTGAGTTTAGAAGAGACACATAATTTATTATATTCTGATCAGATTCTTGATATATTTTCAAAAAAAAATAAGGAACTATAAATTTGCAAAAGAATATTGAATTTTCATGATTTATGAATATATTTTTAAAGAGGATAGTACTATTTGTAGCTTTTGGTTTAATCCTGAACATTTCAGGCGGATATATATTGCGAACCGAGAAAAGAGTTCTTACCAGGAGAAAGCTGTACTATCAGGATTTGAGGATGGATGAATTTTACAATCAAAAGGAGAATGTAGATATTATCTTTCTGGGTTCATCAAGGACTTATCAGACCTTTGTGCCCAGTATAGTGGATTCTATAACAAAGTTGAATTCATTTAATCTTGGCAGCAGTATGCAGACACCAATAACCAGCTATTTTGTTCTGAAAGAAGCGTATAAATACTGTCAACCGCATCTGATAGTTATGGATCTAGCTCTGGATGTTATGTGTAGTGATCAGTTATTTAATGGCGGATATATAATAGATGCTATGAGATTAAGTCTTGTTAAACTGGACTTTTTTTTCAATGGGTTTGATTTTAAGGAACAAATGGAATTACTGCTTCCAGTTTATCGGTACAGGAGAGATATCGATTTTTTTTATCATTGGGCAAAGAATGATATAGCAGAGCACTATGACAGGAAATTGAAGTATCATGAGAAAGGTTTTGTGGAAAATTATATTGAGAATGATGAACTCAAAGAACAGGAATTTACCAAGAATGATACCCTTTTAAAGAATATTAAGTATCTTCACAAGATAAGTGAATTAGCTGAGCAGAATGGAACTGAATTAGTTTTTATTTATTTGCCATATCCCTCTTATCAAAGGATTACGAATGAGAGAGAGTTTATTGACTATATAGATAACGTGATAGTAGAACAACTTGATAAAGAATTCATTAACTATCTGGAAATAGATAATGATTATGGTGATGAATACTTTGCTGATTACAATCACTTTAATCTGAAAGGGGCAAAGAAGTTTAGCAGAGAGATTGGGAAAATGATCGCGAATTGAGGGACTGGGTAGCAGGAGATTGGGACTTTGGGAAGTAAAATAAGATAATGGCAATACGAGGTAGCTACGGATTTCACGGATTAACACGGATGAAAGATATTTTAGCCGCGAATAAACCGAACAAGCGCGAACAAAATGCAAATGTAATCAAGATCTTGAACCACGGAACACACAGAACACACGGAAAAAAAACTGGTAATTATTAGTTAGTGGTTAGTAGTTAATGATAAAAAAGAATATTAGATTGGCTAATGTTAATAATTATAGAAACTTTGTATCCTCTGTGCCTCTGTGATAAAAAAGAATTATATTGATAATTTAAGATATTTCACCACAGAGAGTGCTGTGGGGAAAGCGATTATATTGAGAGTTGATTAGTTTAAGTAGTAATAATATATGGTAACGACTTGAAAACAAAGGATTTGAAAATAGTAGGATAATGTTTCATGATAAAATATACAGAAATTTCTTTCTTTCTCTGTGTCCTCTGTGCCTCTGTGATAAAAAAGAATTATATTGATAATTTAAGATATTTCACCACAGAGAGTGCTGAGGGGAAAGCGATTATATTGAGAGTTGATTAGTTTAAGTAGTAATAAAATATGGTGACGGCTTGATAACAAAGGATTTGAAAATAGTAGGATAATATTTCATGATAAAATATACAGAAATTTCTTTCTTTCTCTGTGTCCTCTGTGCCTCTGTGATAAAAAAGAATTATATTGATAATTTAAGATATTTCACCACAGAGAGTGCTGAGGGGGAAAGCGATTATATTGAG
>JAIPGP010000128.1 GCA_021735645.1 Candidatus Cloacimonadota bacterium | reverse complement strand
CTGTATCTTACTTAAATATATGATGAAGTCACTGAAGTGACTATACTTCGTTTGTTTATCTTAACCACCAACTGAAGTTGGTGGTTAATGAGATTAGTGTATGGAAGAAAATTATGCAATGCTGCCTATCCGATTAATTCCGGGGGGATGCCTGTAAGACCATCCAAAAGGATTGACAGAAATCATGTTTTGCGGTTTAAATGCATCAAAGCATTTTAAGAGAAAAAGGGAAATTAGAAATAATGATATCTTGCGAAGATAAAAGAGAACTAAACTGCGAATATCCCGGTATATCGCAATGTAAGGCCTCCGGTCTTTTCAGAGTGATACAATGAACGCAGAAATAGTTTACGATTTAAAAGGTTTGAATATATGAATATAGTATCATCAATGCAAATGTATCATCCGTGGAGCATTTGCTGGGCTTTTTTAATCCCTATAATCCGGAACTTGCTGTTAAAGCAAACGATTTAGTTGAAAATAATCCTTTAATTAATCTCGAAACGATAAAACATCATTGCGGGGTTTTAGTAAAGGGACAGTGGTTAAGTCGAGAAGAATGCGATAAAATATTAGTTGAACTTAAGGAGAAAAACAATGGTGCCTCATATCATTATACTTTGTGCCACTATGCATAGCAGGAAGATAGTATGATTGATCATCTGATCTCAAACGCTTACATGGTTGTTGATCAGTTTCAGAAGTTAACTGATTTTGAATTTGGATTTAATGAACAATCTGTTGAATGGGTCGATGGATTCATTAATCGCCAGCGGGAAAGAAATGATTTTTCACTTGAGTCTGGAGCAAAGATGACAAGCACACTTGGTTCATTTTTAGGACAGTGTATTGTAATTTGCTACGGAGGAAAATGGGAACAAACCCCCGAAGGCTGGGCAATTACATTTAAGGATGGAAATAGAGCATATCCATTTAATAAAACTTCTAAGCATTTCGAAAACGGTATTGAAGATTCCATATATTCATTTTTTACATCTATACCTATGATATTTAACAAATCGACAAAGAAGCGGAAGAGGTTTTGGAAGTAATGCATCCTTCTGATTTATTTTGATATACAACGTAGTGCCGGAATCAATAATTTAACGGTTTAATAACTGATAGCCGATACCAGCACTAGCTTTCCCATAGGTATATTTTTATCTCTTCCAGGCTGGTCAGTTTAAGCTGGAATTTATAATCTATATAATATTCCAGAGCAGCTTTTGGGATACCTAATGATTCTGCAATCTCATCAGTTTTCACAGGCTTGGATACTATTGGTAATTTCTAAATAAAATAACCTGTTTTTCTCTTGCTTTCAAATTCATTATCAAGATTAGAATATTTTTTTTATCTTTATGCAAAACATTTAGTTATTCAGGTCTGCCAAATAAGGGAATTGTTCAAATTTATTCACTGTAAAGTCCTTGGCATTTATAGTTTGTCAGTAATCTTTTCATTGACAAATAATATAATCTTTTCACATATATAAAACTAATTAAATTATGTAATTCGGAGCGTATAAATGAAAAGAGCAATATTGATAATTTTACTGCTAATTAGTAATTTTCTGCTGGCAAACTCCCTGCCTGAAACTCAGCAACCCGAATTAGTTCCCACATTTGGAGTAGGTGCCGGTTATCTCTACCAATTTAGTGTATCTCTTATCAGTAATAACACTTACTACTGTTTCAGACATTATGAATCAAAGGAGCATATCCTAACTGATTCAGAATCGGAAATCAGTGAAACTGCATTTTTATTTGGTAAAGCATATCATCTTAAAACAAAAAAGAAAAGCTATCTGACCTTTTCGTTTGGACTCAGCCTGAATGAAATAGACCGCCCGAAGGATGATTATAATATCAGCGCTTCAGAGAAAACAATTGGAATCCCTTTTGATATAAATTTCACTAGAGGAATCAGCAGACATTTCGGGTATGGAGTAAATTTAACGGCAAATGTGGTTACTCAAATTCCAATAGCCGGCATGTTCCTGTTTTTGTATCTGGGTGACTTCACAAATACTGATTATTCAACTGATCCGGGTTCTTCAGGCAGGCTTAATGACGCACCGCTGGCAGATATAAAAGAAAACTCTCTCGATGCCTCTGCAATTCCTGAAAATCTCTTCTCCTTTGATTATAATTTACTGAACTACATATTCTCATTGGCTACATCATATAATGGCAGTCTAGGCTGGAAACATCATAAAATAGAACTTATTCTGCCATTTCATTGCCGGATTGCTGAATATAATGATATTTACAATAATTACGACTCAATGAATACCTTTGGCTTAAAAACCAGAATTCCTTTAAGTAAGAAAATCTGGTTTGCGGATCTGGGTCTGGAAATCCTCAAGGTTCATCATTTAAATTCTTTTAATGGTGACAGATCATACTCGCATACAATATTTAATGCTGCCTTCAGCCTGGGCACAAAAGCTTATTTATCCAAAAGCTTTTATCTTAAAAATCAATTAAATATACATATACCTGTCGCTGGAGATGACCTCGATCTGGATGTTAATGACAATGTCTTAAGTTCTAGATACCATTATATTGATTTTGAATTTCTTTCTATGGGCTTTTCCTTCTAATCTGTTATATTATGATTATATAGGGGCTAACTGAGAATGAAGAAAGCAGTTTAGCTGGCGAAATCTGTTACTTTGGGAGAATATAAAATTATTTTAAATACTCAGGAGGTAAAATGAGAAAGTTATTAAGTTTTGTTATCTTATTCGCGCTGGCGAGTTTGTGGTCAATCGTGATACCGGCAGGAAATGTAAGCGGAAACTGGACTCTGGCAGACAGTCCCTATTTCATAGATGGGGATATTACTGTCGATAGTGAATCCACTCTGGATATAGCAGCCGGTGTTGAAGTGTTATTTAATGATCTTTACAGTCTAGCCGTAAATGGACGGCTGATTGCAATTGGAACAGAAGCAGATTCTATCCTTGTATCCCGGTCAGATGGTGGTTTAGGCTGGCAGGGGATAAGATTCATTAATTGCACTGATAATGGACTGGAAGACTCATCATTGCAATATTGCAGGATAGAAAGAAGTACAGCTATTGGAGGCGGAACTTTAGCCAATGGCGGCGGGATCTATTGTGATAATTCCAATAATGTAGTCCTTGATCATTGTTATTTTTATCAAAACTATGCTGCCTGGGACGGCGGAGGTGTTTATCTGGGTAATGCATCAGACATCAATATAACCAATTGCAGTTTTGTGGGAAATAGTTGCGGTTTTTATGGGGCAGGAATGATTGTCTATGGTTCTGCTCCTGTTATAGATAGATGCGAATTCCGCCAGAATAATGCCGCTGTTTTCGCCGGTGGACTAAGTGCCTGGACAGGTGCAAATGTAACAATTACAAATTGCAGATTTCAATATAATACTGCCGGGGCTTGTTGTGGCATATATGGAGTAAGTTCAACTTTCAATCTGGCAAACCTGATATTTATCCATAATGATACTGATTATGGTGCTGGTGCTGCAATTGGATTGACTTCATGTACTACAGAAGCCTCAAACCTTTCTATTATTGATAATATTTCTCCCATGAATGGCGGTGCATTCTGGGTCAATGGCGGCACCTTAAGTTTATATAACTCCATTTTGTGGGGTAATATGCCGAATCAGATAGCCTTAGAAAATGGCAGCAGCGGCACTGTGGCAAATTGCTGTATCCAGGAAGGTTTTGAAGGTGAAAACATCATCTCTGATGATCCAGGACTGTTTGATATCGCTGATTATGATCTGCATCTTATGGAAGATTCACCCTGTATTGATGCCGGAGATGCTTCCCTGGTAACATTTACACTGCCGGAAACCGACTTTGACGGCTTGATGCGCATCATGGATGGCGATGGAGATGGCGATGCAATGATTGACCTGGGAGTATATGAATATGAACTGATCATTATCTATGAACCTCCGGCACATGTTACTGTTGATTGGGCTACTGGATTAATAACCTGGGAAGCTCCATTAATGGAAGAACTTACCGGTTTCAAGTTATATCTTGATGGCGTTTTAGTAGCTGAAGTAGAGCCTGATATTGAAGAATATCAGTTCACTGATCTGCTGGAAGGAACAACCTATGTCTATGGTATAATAGCAGTTTACGAGGGTGGCGAATCTGATATCGTGGAAGTGGAATTTATCTACATGCCCAGTGATACTGATGAAAATGAAATTTCAATAATCCAGCTAATGGGTAATTACCCTAATCCCTTCAATCCGGAAACGAATATCAGATTTTCGATTACAGAAACAGCAGTTGTAAGGCTTACGGTTTATAATCTTCAAGGTAAGAGGGTGAAAACCCTTTTAAATGGCATGTTAACGGCAGCATCGCATAATGTTATCTGGGATGGCAGAAATGAGAGTGGAGAAAATGTGAGCAGCGGAGTATATATTTATCAATTGCAGACACCTCAACAAAATCTAAGCAGTAGAATGATATTGCTGAAATAGGAATAATAGTTTTTTTGACCTTGCGGTTGTATAAGTGCATCCGCAAGGTTGTTTTTTTATTTGGGAGGTATTGTTGGCAGCAGGATATATATTTAATGTGAAGCGGTTTTCGGTGCATGATGGACCCGGGATTAGAACTACAGTGTTCTTTATGGGCTGTCCCCTGCGCTGCCTGTGGTGTCATAATCCAGAAAGCTGGCAGGATATGCCCTTTACCTTTCAAAAAGAAATAAAACTGGCAAATGGCGCAACTATCAGGCGGAGTGAAAAGATTGGCTATCAGATAACTGCTGCAGAACTGATCAAAGAAATTTTAAAGGATGAAGTATATTTTAATAAGTCTGGCGGAGGAGCAACATTTTCGGGTGGAGAACCACTTTCTCAGCCAGATTTCCTCTATGAGTGCCTACGGCTCTGTAAGGCAAATAATCTGCATACAGCCTTAGATACATCAGGTTATGGAGACTGGAATAGTATTGAGAAAGTACTTGAGCTATTAGACATTATTTTATTTGATATAAAGATATTAGATAATCATAATAAATATACTGGAGTTGATAATAAACTCATTATTGCTAACCTGAGAAAATTAAAACAGACTGGCACAAATATCCAGATGCGACTGCCTTTGATCAAAGAAATCAATGGTGATGAAATAGATGATATAATTTCTTTACTAATTGATATTGATCTTAAAAATATTGCACTTCTCCCCTATCATAATCTGGCAGATGCCAAAAAGATCAGGTATGGGATAACCGGACAAAAAGGCACTTTTAGCTGCCCGGAAGATTTTATTAAGGATAGCATAAATAAATTTGAGAAAGCCGGTTTTTCAGTTAAACTGGGAGGATAAAATTAGATGAATGACAGGATAAGAAAACTCAGAGATAGATCATTAGAAGCAGTTAATAGAATATCTGGTGAACGGGCAAAACTGATCACAGAGTATTACGCTCAAGAAGAAATCAGCATCTTACCCGTTGCAATACAGAGAGCTTCTGCATTCAGGTATTTTCTGCAGCATAAGGCTTTGTATTTTGAAGCAGGAGAACTGATAATAGGCGAGAGAGGAGAAGCTCCAAAAGCTACACCCACCTATCCCGAGATCACTCTGCACTCTCTTAAAGACCTGAAAATTTTAAACTCGCGGGAAAAAGTCTCCTTCCAGGTAACTGATGAAGTATTCGATCTCTATAAAAACCAGATTATCCCCTTCTGGAAAGGTAAAACGAATAGAGACAGAATTTTTACAGTCCTGGATGATAACTGGAAAGCAGCATATAAAGCAGGTATATTCACGGAATTCCAGGAACAGCGTGCTCCAGGACATACTGTATTAGGACATCAATTATTTAAAAAAGGATTTATCCCATTTAATGCCTTAGACAGCTGAGAGAAAACAAAAAAGTTGCATAATCTACTCAATTTCTGAAAATTAGATAAACACAAACTAAATAAACAGAAGGAGAAAATTATGCAACGAGAGAAAAGAACAGGTTTACCTAATAAAGGTCAAGTAAAATTCAATTTACCCCTAAATCAGTAACAGCCTGGGGCGGAACTGCAGCCATAATAGCGCGATTCATCGACAAAATAGGATTACAGCAATTTGTAAATGAAACATTTCCATTTGAGAAAACATCGAATAATTCAACAGGTATATATTCAAAGATACTCTCAACCTTCATAACCATTTTGAACAATGGAAGCAAATTTTCTCACATGCAATTTTGGGGTGATAGTAGAGAACTTTTCGAAAGATGCTTTAATGTCGATAGACTCCCCAAATCAACATCATCATTAACAAGGTTTTGGAATAATTTCAATACTTATTCCTACAGTGAGAAGCTCCGTGATTATTTTGTTAAAATTGCCTTGAACATTGTAAATCAAAGTAATGTTAAATCAGACAGCCTACGTTTTGACTCCACGGTTATGACCCGATATGGGAAACAGGAAGGAGCAAAAAGAGGATACAATCCCAGAAAAAAAGGAAGACCCTCACATCAGCCACAATTAGCATTTTTAGGATGTGGATATACAGTAAACCTGTGGAACAGATCAGGCAATATTGCATCTGGTAATGGGATAATAGAATTTTTTAAACAAACAGTATCTTACTTGCGAGATATTTCTGTTGATAGAGTATTAACTGATAGCGGATATTATGATATTAATTTCCTGAAATATTTGGAAAGTCATAACTATGAATATGTTATTTCCGCACCAGTTTATGGTAATCTCCAAAAGAAAATATATGGAATAACGGACTGGTGTAAAGTAGATGATGGCATTGAAACCTCTGAATTTTACTTCCAGCATCTGGATGAGAAATGGGAGAAAGACAGAAGGTATGTAGTGGTTAGACAAGAGATCATTAAGAGACCCAAAGCCGCAGGAAAGCAACTGACAATATTTAAAGAACTGGATGATAATGTGACTCATCGCCACAGCCTTATGATCACAAATAATGAGAATGATAATCCGCATACGATATGGAATTTTTACAAACCACGGGCTAATGATGAAAATATAATTGGCAACCTAAAAGAAGGTTTTGGTTTCTCTGCCTACAATTTGAACAATTTCTGGGCAACAGAGGTGATTCTAACAGCAATATGCTTGTTATACCATAATCTTATTACTTACTTAATGCTATATATAATCAATAGTAAGCACCCACGACAAACATTGAAAACCACAAGAATGAAATATCTGATTATTCCAGCAATAATGGGTAAATCAGGGAGAAATGATATTCTAAGATTAGGAATTAAGAATAAAGAAAGAAAAAAAATGATTCTGCAAATATTGGAGAAGATTAGAATTACAACGCTATTCTTCAACTGCAATGCAGTTGAGTTGTAAGATCGTTCAGTATCTAAGTTATTAGGAGGTATTATTGAATATATAGCAAGT
>JAIPGP010000025.1 GCA_021735645.1 Candidatus Cloacimonadota bacterium | reverse complement strand
AGGATTTCACAAATAGCACCAAGTTTCTGGCACAGAATAAGATAGAAAATGATAATAAATATAAAAAATATTCACTGATCATTTTCTAACTTATCTGCACTCAGAACCTTAGCACTCTTTGCAAAAGTCTACTGCACAACGGGTTTAATTACCAGATTATTTTACCAGTGGAACAAAAAAACTAATTCTCTCAAAATCGAATCGCTGATCTGTGCAATTGAAATTTTCTTACTATTGCCCTTATTTAGTCAATCAACCGCCATCATCTTACTCATTTGCTTTCTGACAGCATTCCATATATTAATCTTCTTATTCGAGAAGAATAAAAAAGCTATATACTTAAAAAGATTTGTCGAATTTGCTTTTTTCATGCTTATCGGAGGTTTTATCTTTGGCATTTTCGGTCAAAGTCTCAGATTCAATGCCAGTTCTATTCAAATTGCTGAGTACATAGTTAACCATCACCCAATATTGTCAGCTTTTAATATTAACAAGTTAAAGATTGTATTAATTTACAGTAGCGGTATATTGATAACAGCTAACGAAATCAACAACTTAGTCAGGTATATCTTGCAAACAATAGATATTAGAGAAAGTAAAGAGGGCGAAAATGATAATATTGAATCTCAAGAAATTAAAAAAGGAAAAATTATCGGTATTATCGAAAGAATCATGTTCTTCTTTTTTGTCATTACTGGAAACTACACTTCAATTGCTTTTGTTTTAACTGCCAAAGGAATTACTCGCTACAAAGCTTTGGATGATAAAAAATTTGCTGAATATGTATTGATTGGTACTCTGTTATCAAGTACATTAGCAATTGTGGGAGCATATTTAGCTAAAAGTATGGTAACCATAATTAGATAATCTGTAACCCATTTAAAAGCAACTGTACTCTTTTGGTTCAATTTCTTCATATTGAGCCTTTTTAGTTCAATTTTCCATTACTCCCCCCTCTTCCATTTTCAATTTTCAATTACTCCCCCCCCCTCAAACCCTCAAACTTTCCAACCTTCAATTTCCAGCAGTCCCGAAGTCGTGCTTTCTCGCTTTCGCCCCTTCGTCCCTCTTCGTCTCCCGCCCCCCCCACGTTCTATTCTCAATTCAAAATTAATAAGTAAATCCCGCCAGATATAAAGGAATAACATTCTCATAACCCTGAATTATGTCATCCTTAAATAAATATCCATCATCAACATCTTTAATCTGTCTGCGTGACTTGTTCTTTCCACCAATCTCGATAGTTATGATCTTATCCGGCAGATCAAGTTCATAATCGGAAGCCTGAGACGAATAAAGCGGTTGATCAATCTGTGAAACAAAAAAAGCCTCTCTGATATTTCCCAGCTCAGTACTATGCCTCCATAACTCACTGCTTACGGCATAATATAAATTAGGATTCAGAAAAAGCAGCCTCGACTTTTTAATAGACCTGATAGAAGCTCTCCTCTCCCGGACTATATTGATAACCTCACTCCGATCAAGCAGATCAAGATATTTATACAACGTCTCTTTGCTTATATCAAGTTCATTGCAAAGCGATGATACCTGCAAAGTTGGAATTTTTGACATTGCCAGATAAGCGATCAGCTTCTTAAATTCCAGGCTCGATGAACTTTTTATATCTGCTATCCCCGGTACATCTTCATAAATGATCTTATCTATAATACTCAATAATGCCTGCTGGTAATTTGTTTCATTTTTCCGCTCATAAAAAGGATAGAACCCGTAATGCAGATATTCCTGAAAATATTTCTTTAGCTCTACTACTTGACGATTGATCTGTGAGCTGATGGAAATATGATCAGCCAGTATCTCTTCCAGTGTATATACTTCTAACTGATATCCATAATGATATGCCAGAAACTCTCTGAAAGACAATCCTTTCAGATTATGGATCTCTGCCCGGCGTGACAGATCACCTTTTTGATTAATGATCCCCAGTTTTGAACTACCGGAAATTATGATCTGCTTATCAGGAAACGAATCGTATAAGGCTTTCACATCCAGTGACCAGGCTTTCTGCTTATGGACTTCATCAATGATCAGAGTATTGCCGTGATAGGTAAAATATTCCTTGCCGATCTCATAAATACTGCTCCTGCTGACTAATGGATTATCAACAGAAAAATATAAACATTCTTCAGTTGAGCTAAAATTATCAAGGTAATACTGCATGATCAGGGTTGTTTTCCCGATACCCCTTGAACCAGTAAGGGCTATCAATCGCTTACCTGCCGGAAGCTTTAGATAACGCCTGAATTCCAAAGGTATAAACCCCGCAATCCTGTTCTGTATCTCAAATAACTCATTTAATATCAGCTTCATAAACCCTCCGAATCAAAAACAAAATTGACTATTCTATTTGTCAATTAATAACCGATAAAGCCTTTTCTATTTGACGTAAATGATTATGGATTCCCTTTCCCCATGTAGCTTAATCATCTTGATTAAGCCTATTAATTTTATTTTAAATCTTACATTGATCCGTGAGTCGAGGTTCGTGAGTCGGAAGGCAGAATGTAATCAGAGCTGGAAGCTCTGGATACGCACTTTTGTCTCCCGTCTCACGAAATGCGATTCACGGCAGCATAGCTGCATCAATCCCAGTTTATATACTCTGTTTGTGTATCTTCAATCCTGGATGAGTGGCATTTCGGACAACGGGGTGGTGCAAAATATGTGAAATTTCCTCCACATTTACATTCTCCGGCTAACTTCTTTTCAATTTACCGGCATTTCCTGATAACCTTTTGGATCTCTGGAGCACATTCTTCGATATTATCATTTACGTCATGGGGCAGTCCAATTATTGCATGTACATATTCAAAATACAGAACATCGTCTTCATCATGCCCAATACCAGTTTCTTTACCGCATTTATCACAATGTAAAATGACAGTATGAAAGCCAGGACCTTCACTTACCATAAACTCCTTACCGCAATCAAGACAACGCGCTTTATAACCACTTCCCATAATGATCACCTCTAATATAAAAGTATTGCTATCATCGTATCAAGACATCCTGGTCTTGGATTATTCTATAATTCCCATTTTACATTTTCAATTGCCCCCTTCTATCAGTCAAGTTTTCCAGAAGTCGTGCCCTCGTGCTTTCTCGCTTTCGTGTTTTCTCCCAGTCAAGTTTTCAAGAAGTCCCGCAGTCATGTTTTCCAGAAGTCACGCCTTCGTGCCATCGCACTTTCTCATTTTCCCCTCTTCCCCTCTTCCCCTCTTCCCCTCTTCGTCCCCCCCCCCCCCCCCCCCCCCTGTGTTCTATTCTTCACCCTTCTTCAAAAAATTCCCTTGCCAATGTATCTCAAAAAGTTATATTTAGCATAAAGGAGATATCTAATGGGTTCAAGTATTCAAATTAAATGCAGTAACTGCAATTATTCCGAGACATTTATGCTTGGTATCGGCATGATGTATAATCCTATAAGAGTATTGGACTTTGATCCCAAACATGGAATGCTCCCGCAAATGGTCAGATCAAAGAAAACTATTGAACAGATCAGAACTCTTATAGAAGATAAACACGCAGAACTCGATCGCGATTATGGACATAAAATATATCATTGCAACAGTTGCAAGATGTTATTTGAAAGGTTCTATATCAAATTAGTTTATGAAGGCGGGATTTTTGAAATTGATTACAAATGCCCGACCTGCAAATCTATCCTGGAGCCAGTTAATAGATCAGCTCAAAATGACAGCGATGAATTACCAGACCTGAAAAATTATAACTGTCCTGAATGCGGTAAACACAGCCTATATAAAGACGAATATGAAGTCATCTGTTGGGATTGAGCAAAAGCAGGAAATGTAACAGAGAAAAAACTAAAACATTAAAAAAAGCAACATAAATTATTGAATTGGAGTATATTGTGAAAACAGTTAATTTTGGGAAAAGAAAGATTACACCTTCCAAAATCGTCTGCGTGGGAAGAAACTACGTAGAGCATATTAGAGAATTAAATAGTGAAATACCCGAAAGCATGGTACTTTTTATCAAGCCAAATTCAGCTATTGGTCACCAGCTTATTTCCTATGATCGGGAAGCAATTCATTATGAAGGAGAGATCTGCTTCCTGGTTGAAGACCATAAATTTGTCGCTGTAGCATTTGGTTTGGATCTAACAAAAAGAACTTTGCAATCCAAACTCAAAGGAAAAGGACTTCCCTGGGAACGAGCTAAAGCATTTGATGGAGCAGCACTTTTCAGTGATTTTGTTCCGATCGATGAGATAAAGCCAGAACTTACTTTAGAACTCGATGGCAATGGTAAAACATTGCAAAGCGGTAATGTTCAGCAGATGATATATAAGCCGGATCAAATTCTGCAGGAAATTGAATCCTTCCTTACTTTGAACGATGGAGACATTGTGATGACAGGAACTCCCCAAGGTGTGGGTGAAGTAGAAAAAAGTGGCGTTTACGAAGGCAGAATATTAAACGGAAAAGAACTTCTGGTCTCAGCTTATTGGAAAGCACTATAATTTACAGATTAAAGAGCAAAAATTACGATTCATCTGTTGGGATTGGACGGAGCCACAGGGAAGCTACAGGGAGTGTCCTACAATAATTTTGAATGTTGAATGAGGGAATAGAATACAGATGATCGGGGATAATTAAAAATTAAAAATTGAAAATGTAAAATTGAAAATTAGAATGTAATGTAACTATCTGGTGATTGGAAATTTAAAGAACTACCTCAAACCCTCTAACTTTCACACTTTCTCTCCATTTTCCCATTCACTGTTCACAAATCACTATTCACGGTGCGAAGCACAGATTACATTAAATTTTCAATTTTTAATTTTCAATTAATATTCCCTTCTCATCTTCGAATTCTCCCCCTCTAACCTTCTAACCCTCCAACCTTCAAACTTTCAAACCCTCCAACCTTCAAACTTTCAAACCCTCCAACCTTCAAACTTTCAAACCCTCCAACCTTCAAACCTTCTGACCTTCAATTTATTTTCAACCACAGATATCTCCGAGGAATTGGCAGGGGTGAATTAGTGAATTATCCGAATGGAAATGGGAAACTGTTTTATGAAATGATAATAAGGAGAATACTAAACCGCGAAAGCCGCTAAGACCGCGAAAAATGTTTTTTTTTCGTTACTCGTGACTCGGAACTCGGATTTTGGAAGTTATTTAGTCAAGAAGTCCAGAAGTCAAGTTTTCAAGAAGTCAAGTTTTCAAGAAGTCAAGTTGTCATGCTTTCCAGAAGTCGTGCCCTCGTGCTTTCATGCTTTCGCGCCTTCACATTTTCCCATCTTCTCCCCATCCCTCACTCCCTCTTCCCCTCTTCTCCCCCTCCTTCCCTCTACCACTAAGTCCACTGTCCACTTTCTCCCTTTCTCCCTTTCCAAAGTTTTTTTGCTTGCCACCAACAAAGCTAATACTATACTTTGTACAGGAGTAAATAAAAATGCCTGATCTAATCCCAAAACATGGTGGCTATCGTAAATTAAAGAGTTTTCAAATCGCTCAGCTTGTATTTGATATCACTGTCAGGTTCTGTGAGCGCTATATAGATAAGTATAGCAGGACAAGGGATCAAATGGTTCAGGCAGCGCGTAGTGGAGTGCAAAATATCGCCGAAGGCTCCGAAGCCTCCGCAACTTCCCGCCAGACTGAACTGAAACTCACTCAAGTTGCCAGATCAAGCCTGGAAGAGCTGAAGCTGGATTACGAGGATTTCCTGCGACAGAAGAATCTTAACCAGTGGCAGCGGGATGATCCGCTCAGACAGGAATTTATTGATTGCAGAT
Source organism: Candidatus Cloacimonadota bacterium (assembly GCA_021735645.1). GTDB lineage: Bacteria > Cloacimonadota > Cloacimonadia > Cloacimonadales > TCS61 > Stygibacter. The sequence goes on along the minus strand of JAIPGP010000025.1, from coordinate 35,594 downwards.
GCCAGTCTGCTGACCAGGTGGCAGACTGGATAATAGAAGCCGCTAAACGCAGCCCCGAAAAAAACACAAACATCCTCTACCCGGAATATTCAGCCAATGCAGCCCTCACCCTGGTAAATGTAGCCGGCTATCTTTTAGACCGCCAGATCCAGCGTTTAGCCCGAGATTTCCAAAACAGCGGCGGCTTCTCCGAAAGAATGCACAAAGCCAGAATTGACGCCAGAAAGAATAATCAAGAAAATAAAGAAGTGGAATAAAGTGGACAGTGGACTTAGTGGACGCAGAGGACGCAGTGGACTTAGTGGACATTAATCAGTGGACGAAATGCCCGTCCACTGATTCATGTCCTCTGATTCACGTCCACTGCGTCCTCTGCGTCCACTGCGTCCACTGTCCATTTTCTCCCTTTCTCATCTTCGAGTTGTCCCGCAGTCCTGTTTTCGTGCCATCGCACTTTCGCACTTTCGCATTTTCACGAAGTCATGTTGTCCACTGTCCACTAAAAGATCAATCAGTAGTATTTTTTCGTCCTGTCTCTTCAACTGGAAAAATATCAATGATCCCTACCACGTATTGCATAATAAGTCCGGCATCATAGGCGGAGATATCATCAGAATCATCTACATCAGCTACGACTATAGGGAAGGGGTCAATGCCAGTGGGCAGACCTACCACGTATTGCAGCACGAGTGAGGCATCATAGGCATCAATGACAGTTGTGCCATCTACATCGCCATAGAGGATATTTGTCCCGGCTTCCTGAGAGACACCTGCAAATATAAATTCACCGGCACCGGTAACCGTGAAATCCTGATTACGAGCTGCGGGTACAGTATTTTCCTGGCAGGTAAGTGTGAGCACTGCATCACCATTGCCGGTTAGCGGAGTAATCGAATACCAGGTAGAAGGGCAACTCACTGTCCAGTCTGCATTTGAGGAAATATTAATATTTTGCGTGCCGCCAAAGTAACTAAATTCATAGGTGAGTGGGTCCACAATTAGATATGGGGCACCCAAATAGTCGATTTCAGAGTCAGAAACCCAGATATTGTCATATTCATTATTTTCACCGATCGCATTACTGGAATCAATAAAGAAGAATATCCAGTAGTCATCAGCGGGTACTTCAGTAGTTTCCAGATCAATATTAAAGACAGAATTTGTGGAAGCTCCCGGCATAAGTATCTCTGTTACGGTATTTGTACCCAGATTATAGTTATCATCTAAAGTAGAATAATCATAATCCGCGGAAAGAATAAAAGCTACGTCAAAGACGTCACCGGTGGCTTCATTACCGTCATTAGTGATCTGGGCATTGATCTGCAAATCGTTAGAATTTGCCACAGCGGGGAAAGTGAAAGATGAAGCATCTCCGGGCAGCAGGTTAACAGTACCAAATGAGATGGGATTAGTGGTAACCGCCATATTATCTTCTTCATCATATTCATCTATATCTTCATTATTATCGATATAGAACATCACATAATAATCGCCTTCGGGCAGACTGCCAACCCCGGGAATTACTACCGTATCCAGATTGACGATAAGCTCATCACTATAAGATTCGCCAGCTAATATACCGCCGGTTACCGTAATCTCATCGAGGCGGAAATTGTCATCAGTGGTGGTATATTCATTATCAGAGGAAAGCAGCAGGTCAACATTGAAGCTGTCTTCCACATCAGCATTACTGTCATTTAGAACTTCATATCCGATCATCAGATTATGCGGTTCGGTGATAGTATAATTATAGGGATATTCAATGGAGCTGTTTTCGCCGACAGTGAGGTTTGGCACTGTGTTATATATACTGATATTATCGAGGTACACCCCGCTGGAAAATTCCATATCATCAGATTCAAAATCAAAGTAATAAGCAAAATTAGACATGCCTTCCAGCTCATACTGGAAATCTATCCAGGGCTGCCAGCCGTTATATTCGGAAATAAGCATCCAGTCAGTAGTGGGATAATCAATGGCATATACACGGCACCAGTCGCCTTCTCCCGCGGGATCAGCCGCATAGGCAGACCACCATTCAAAGATGAGTTCTTCTGCGACTGTGACATCTATAGTCTCCAGTCTGGCAAAATATGTCCAAATCCAGTTAGTGTAAGCAGTGCAGGGATCTGGCGGGTCATCATACCAGCCATCATCATAAAGGTCAGCAGAGCACCAGAGCGAATTATCACCTTCATAAGAGACACAGTCCACTACGCCCCAGCAGATATTTCTGATAACAATGTGGGGCTGCTCCACCCAGCCTGAGATCTCATATTCATTTCCCAAAGGTTCTTCAAAGCCCTGTTCATAAATAAGCTGCCTGTTTTGGGGTCTGGAGTTTTCCGGTTTAGCTGTGGCATCAAAGGGCAGAGTCTGATATGGTACACTCAGTTGCCGGGCATAAGCCTGCGGCAGCATGACATTAATGTGATCAAAAGGGTAATCAGCGGGGATTTTCACACTATATTCTGCTAAAGCAGCGCGGGAAGCAGAATTGAGTGGAACGGAGATCAGTTCATGATGTCCGGATGTAGCGCCGTCGCCTTTCAGATTAAGCATATAGGTTTTTATATCCTTCATTGAAGGAGAAATAAAATATTCCTTCATGCCGTAATTACGTGTCCAGATAAGTCCGTCAAAACTGACGCATTCGGCATTATGACTGAGATAAGGCGTTGCCTGCCTGTTTTGCATTTCAGTATAACTATCCATAGACTGAAAGGCACTCAGAGGCAGCGCAATGATCAAGGCAAACAAAAACAAAACAATATATTTTTTCATAAATCCTCCTACGATTCCGTAGTATGTTTTTATGTATTAATTTCTTATCGGGTAAAATATAGTCAAGGAAATAGTAAGTCGTGAGACGTGAATCGTAAGTCGTGAGTCGTGAATCGAGGTTCGTGAGACGTGAGTCGTGAGTCGAGAAGAAGAAGAATTGAGGGATTGAGGGATTGAGGGATAGAGGGGGCTTCGCAATGTAAAATGTAAAAAAAAATTAAATGTAATATAATCCAAGACCAGGATGGTCTTGATACAATCCTGCTAATTTCACATTCACATTACATTTTCCGTGTGTTCAGTGTGTTCCGTGGCTAATAGTCTTACATTACATTTATTTTACTTTTTACATTTTAAATTTTACATTACTTTTTCTTTTCCGTGTGTTCAGTTGTTAATATTCTTCGCTCTCCCCCTCCCCCTCATTCCCTCCTTCCCTCGTCCCCTCCTTCCCTCGTCCCCTCCTTCCCTCGTCCCCTCCTTCCCTCCTTCCCTCCTTCCCTCCTTCCCTCCTTCCCTCCTTCCCTCCTTCCCTCGTCCCCTCCTCCCCTCGATTAGTAATCCCTTGACTAAATCATGGTTAGTAAATTTTGATGAATCAGTTTCAGAAAATGTAATTGGAGGAATATATGGATTATTTTTTAACGGAAGATCAGTTGGAACTGCAACAGCTGGCAAGACAGATAGCCGAAGAGAAGATAAAACCTGTAAGAGCTAAATATGATGAAGAGAATAAGTTTCCCCATGAACTTGTGGAAGTGTTTCGTCAGACGGATCTATATGCCGTCTTAGTACCGGAAGAATATGGTGGGATCAGCGGCAAGGTAGTAGATCTGGCAATAGTGATGGAAGAGCTGAGCCGGGTATGTGGCGGAATAGCGCTGGCATTTGGCGGTTCCGGATTAGGCATGGACCCGATCCTGTTATCCGGTACGGAAGAGCAAAAACAGAAATGGCTGCCTTTGATAGCTTCCGGCGAGAAACTGGCAGCATTTGCGCTTACTGAAGCCAATGCCGGTTCTGATGCTGGCGGTATCGAAACTACTGCTGAGCGGGATGGTGATTATTATATTTTAAATGGCACCAAGCAATGGATCACAGGTGGCGGAGAAGCTGATATTTATACGGTTTTTGCCATGACTAATAAAGCAAAAGGACCTCGCGGAGCATCATGCTTTATCGTAGAAAAAGGGATGGAAGGATTCAGTTTTGGCAAGAAAGAAGACAAAATGGGAATCCGCGGTTCCAGCACAACTGAGCTGATCATGGATAATGTAAAAGTCCCGGTAGATTACCGCATTGGCAGGGAAGGTACCGGCTTTATGACAGCTATGAAGACTTTTGATGCCTCCAGACCGATGGTAGCGTCTCAGGCAATAGGAATTGCCCAGGGCGCTTATGAAGAAGCAGCCCGTTATGCGAAACAGCGTAAACAGTTTGGCAAGCCCATAGCCTCGTTCCAGGCTATTCAGTTCATGCTGGCAGATATGGCAACTCAGATTGAAGCTGCCAGAGCATTGATCCGTCAAACAGCCAGAATGATAGACAGTGGAGCGAAGAAATTTGCCAAAGAATCTGCCATGTGCAAGGTTTTTGCCAGTGATATGGCAATGAAAGTTACAACTGATGCCGTTCAGATATTGGCTGGATACGGCTATATGAAAGAATATCCCGTAGAGAAAATGATGCGTGATGCCAAGATAACTCAGATTTATGAAGGCACCAATCAGGTGCAAAGAAATATCATTGCATCTAATCTGCTGAAAGAATTTTAAAAAAAAGCTGCGAGCAGCCTTTTTTTTCGTGAGTCGTGAATCGTGAATCGAAATGACAGGCAAACGCGAAGCATTGTACGCAGCTGCGTACCCAGCTGCGTACCCAGTTGCGTACCCAGTTGCGTACCCAGAGCTTCCAGCTCTGATTACATTACATTACATTACATTATATTTCGACTCACGACTCACGATTCACGACTCACGAATTTCGACTCACAGGAATAATAAATGGACACAATCTCAATCATCTTTATCGCCCTGGGACTGGCAATGGATGCCTTTGCAGTATCTATTACCGCCGGGCTGACAATTGAGAAAAATCATTTACAGCATGCTTTCCGCATAGCGCTGTATTTTGGCGTGTTCCAGGCGGTAATGCCTTTATTTGGCTGGCTGCTGGCATCATCATTCAGTGATTTTATCGGGTCTTTTCAGAAATACGTCGCCTTTGTGATCTTAACAGCTATCGGTATTAAAATGATTGCTGACAGCCGGAAGCCGTGCAGTATTAAGAACGATTTTAGCTCTCATAAAACCCTGCTGCTGCTGGCAATTGCCACCAGTATTGATGCTTTTGCCACGGGAGTGAGTTTTCAGCTTGTGCACCTCAGAATTATCCAGCCGGTGATTATTATCGGTATTGTCACTTTCTGCACTTCTATTATTGGCGTGTATGCCGGTAAGATTTCCGGCTGCCTGCTGCGGAACTATGCAGACGTGTTTGGTGGAGTGATCCTGATAGGAATTGCCGTGAAGATGGTTTTGAAGACGTGAATCGAAATCCGTGAATCGTGAGTCGTGAGTCGAAAACTTGACAGGCAAACGCGAAGCTGCGTACCCAGCTGCGTACCCAGTTGCGTACCCAGAGCTTCCAGCTCTGATTACATTACATTATATTTCGATTCACGATTCACGACTCACGGATTTCGTCTCCCGATTCAATCCGTATATCTCAACAAAGTAATCGCCTGACTGACAGATATCTGTGTGTCTGCTATGATGGCATTGATGACGACAGTTGTCATACCTGGTGGAGCTGGGACAGGTGGAGGGCATTCATACTTGTGGAATCCGGCATATTTATATAATAAGCCATGATCTCCCTCATACCAGCCAGTAAATCCATCATATGGATCATCATCTTCATTAAGACCTTGCCAGTCGTATAATTGTAAAACTTCGGGGTCAGTGATATCAGATTCTATGGGATGGATGTTTTCATCAGTATGGAATCCGGCTGTGGAAAAGAACATGACCCGCTGTTTATTGACTGGATTTTGCTGACCATCATGTACAGTAACCCGGCATTGGGTAAGTTTGTCATCTTCATCATTTTCCTCTATCCAATCTAAATGAATAGGAGTGCAGATCATAGATAGCTCACCAAACTGAAGCGGAAGAGTAAATTCCTCTTCAAAATTAAAATTATTACCCATATCTATTTTAAGATTGATCACTTCATTAGTGAAAGCTCCATCAAAAGTAATAGAGGCAAATGACATACCTGGCAGGGAATTGCCTTGCTGATTTTCATTACCAATATAAGCATCAGCAAAAATCAATGAAGCATAATCAGGTTCAGGGTCCATATAGAAATACGTTGCCATGCCATCAGCAGCAGGATTACCACAATCATCAGTAATGTAAGCAGATATTTCCAGATTCCAATAGCCTTCACTATAGCTGTAGCTTTCATCAATACCATCCATACTGAGCTCACAATTAGCCGGCATTCCAGGAACTACCATAATATTCTCACAAACAGCGGAGATCATTTGTCCGCTGGGATTACGCACCCATGCCTGAATAGCAATTATCCCGGTTTGAGGTCCACTGTAAATATAGACCAGCGCTTCACCTTCAGACGAGATTACACTGGTGGAATCAGACAGGTTATAGACAATGTTTTCAATATTGCTGCCTTGAGGATGTGTGAGAAATTTGACCCAGACCTGGCTGGGATCAAGAACCAGATTACCACTAACATCTCTTAGCTCAATATGAATACCAGCAGAATAGCTGTTATCATTACAGGCAAATATATTGATGTCATACATAGGTAAAACTATCTCACTGACCCAGGCAGGCATGATTTCCAGCTCAGCAGAATCAGTAAGTATTGTACCCGCAATATCCGCAGAAATTTGAGCACTTACCTGATTAAAACCTGTCTGTTCTCCAGTATTAAGGTAGGCAGTAGCTGAACCATTTTCAGTATAAGCAGAAATCGATGTTCCCAGAGATGTATTATCATTTTCACTTACTTGAAAGAAACCCATTTCTGTAGTAAAAAAGATTTCTTTTCCGTCTGGCACGGCTCCATATTCATTCTGAGCCGCAGCAGTAACCAGCAGCAATGTATTGACAGCAGCCAGATCCGGTATTTCGTTCAACCAGAAAGATATAACCTCGTTTTCTATTATGCTTACATGAATCGTGTCTATTGCTGTGCCAGCGAAACCGCGAATTGTGGCAATACCAGTATTTCCATCGTCCCAGAAGTTTGTAGCAGCTATACCATTGTGGTCAGTATTCACATGAGAGATGATACAGCCAATATCAGTCAGAAACCAGACGTCCAGATCAGCAACCGGAGTGCCGTATTGATCTTGCACCATAATTTCTATGGTGCTGCTGGTGATACCGTTATCTGCATATATTGTATCAGGATTAGCAGTAATACTTTGGATACTGTATTGATATAAAGGGATAATCTCTATGGAATCTTTCACTACCTGTCCGTAATCTTCATCAATCCAGGCAGAAATATGTGCTGTTCCGGGAATTCCCTCCTCATTGAAATATGTAAGAGCTACACCAGCATCATTTGTATATGCCTGTGCCGGCATGCAGCCTAAATCTGTAGAAAAATGTACCGGAATCCCGGGGGCTGGGAAGCCCTGCATATCTTCTACTCCGACTCTGATTTCAGAAAAGGTATTATTACTGCCATCAGCCCACAGTAAATCTGGATATTCAGACATAAATGTGATCAAAAAGGGTACAGATAGTATTTTGAGTGAATCAGAAAATACCTGGTTTTCATTTTCCAAACTGGCATAAATGTGAGCAATACCCGGTATGCCATTATCGTGGAAAACAGCAGAGGCATGTCCATCATCCAAGGAATAAGTTTCTAATTGTATGTATCCCAGATCAGATTCAAAATTAATGTGTTTTCCTGGGACAGGATTGCCATTATTATCGGTGATAATAACTTCTATATTTGAGTAAGTTTCCTCATTGTTATCAGCATAAAGGGTATCAGGAATTATGGAAATAAAACTTATTTCACTGTAATATTCTTCATCGCGACTGTCACAACTCATGAGCAGCAGACAGAATAACAGCGCAATGATCACATTAAAAATCAATCTTTGTAAAGACATAACATCCTCCTTTTAAAAACGTGAGACGTGAGACGGGAGTCGTGAGACGTGAGTCGAAACGTAATATGATCAGAGCTGGAAGCTCTGAATACGCAGCTCCACACCCACCTGTCAAGTTTCGATTCACGATTCACGTCTCACGACTCACGATTCACGTCTCACGAATTTCTACTCACGATTAACCTCTTCAATCCGTATACCTGAACAGTGAGATTGTCTGATTAGCGGATATTTGAGTGCCGTATATTGTGGCAGTGATCACACCAGTTGTCATGCCAGGTGGTTCTGGAATTGGTTGAGGGCATTCATATTTGTGGAATGCCACGTATTTATAGAGCCTGCCCAAATGACCTTCATACCAGCCGGTATAGCCATCATAGGGGTCTGTATCTTCATTGATCCCTTCCCAGTCGTATAATTCCAGGATAACCGGATCATCGATATCAGCCAGCACGGGATGAATATTTTCATCAGTAGGATCACCTAATGTGCTGGAGAACATAATACGCTGATTGCTGATGGGATTCTGCTGACCATCTTGAACAGTTATCCGGCACTGGGTGAGTTTATCCTCTTCATCACCTGCTTCAACCCAGTCACAATGAATGGGACTGCACAACATAGTGATTTCTCCAAATTGAAGTGGAAGTGCAAGTTCCTGTTCAAAAGTTATATCATTAATGGTATCTACATTAAAATTTACCATTTCATTAGTGAATTCACCAAAAAAAGCGAAAGTACCAAAAGCAGTACCTGCCACGGTTTCACCTGCCAGGTTTTCATTGCCTACAGGTCCGCCACCATCCCCAATACTGGCATAATCAAGATTAGGCCGAATAGAAAAATATGCTGAAGTGCCATCAGCCACAGGGTTACTCCAGGCATCAGTTAGGTAAGCTGAGATTTCCAGAGCCCACATACCACCTCCCATATCTATGCCGGAATTCATGCCAGAGATATTTATCTGGCATTGAGCGGGAACACCTGCAACAACACTGATATCCTCAAAAACCGCGGAAATCATCTGATCTTCAGCATTGCGAGCCCAGGCTTGTATGGCAATAGCACCAGTTTGAGTTCCGCTGTGCAAAAATACGATTGCTTGTCCTTCATTGGAAATAACGCTGGTGGAATCCGTCAGGTTATAGACGATATTTTCTATATTGCTGCCCTCGGGATGAGTGAGAAATTTGTACCAGACTTCGCGGGGAGATAATATCAGATTTCCATTACTATCCAGAAGTTCAAGAACTAATCCGTGGAAAAAAGTGTTATCATCACACGCCATGATCGTAAATGGCTCAGAAGTAAAATGAAGCTGGCTCACATCATTTTCATGGATAGTGATTTCTTCTGTATCCGTCAGGGTGTTTCCGGCTGCATCTGCGATTACTTCTGCCGTAACCAGACTGGTGCCGCTTTGAGTTCCGGCATTCAGATATACAGTGGCAATGCCATTGAGTGTGGAAGCGGTGATAGATTGTCCCTCAGGTGTGGGATCAGATTCCGAGATTTGAAAGAAACCCAGTTCGGTGCTGAAAGTGATTTCTTTGCCATCCGGTACTAAACCCGAGTCATTAGCAGCAGAAGCAGAAACTTCCATTACCTCATTGATAATGGGATCAGAAGAAGAGACCTGCAGGTTAAGCTCAGTGACATTTCCGTCCAGGATAGTTACGCAGATAGTGGTATCTGTCACTCCGGCAAATGCATCTATTTCGGCTATCCCAGCTTCACCATTATCCCAGAAAGAAGAAACTGCTAACCCATTAACGTCTGTGACCACATGTGATATTATATTACCAATACTGGCTCTAAAATACACATCTTCATCAGGTGCTGCCATGCCATTATGATCTTGAACCATAACTTCTATCTCACTGTAAGTGACTCCATTATCCAGGAATATCACCTCAGGATTTGCAGTTATGCTGATAATATTCAGGTAGGGAGTAGGTAGTATTTCTACAGAATCACGGACTACCTGAATATTTTCATAACCTTCTATCCAGGCAGATATATGAGCTGTGCCTACAATTCCATTTTCATTAAATTGTGTGAAAGCTACTCCAGATTCATCCGTATATACCTTACCCTGAATATAGCCCAGATCAGCTGCAAATATTACAGGTGCTCCGGCTGTCGGAAAACCATTATTATCTTCTACAGTAATGCTTACTTCCGAATGAGTCATCATATTCCCGTCTGCATACAGAGTATGGGGATTAACCGTCATTGATGAAATATTATAAAGAAAGGGAAGAATTGTTAGAGAATCAGTGACTGCCTGGCTGCCATCCTCAGAGAGACTGGCAATAATATGAGCAATGCCGGATTGACCGTTATCCCTGAAAATAGAATGGGCTATACCGCTGCTATCCGTGACAGCACTATTTATTATAATACCAAGATCAGTTTCAAAGAAAACAGTAATATTCATTGCCGGGATACCAGCATTATCGTCTACTCTGACTTCAATCTGCGAATTCGTGGCAGCATTATTATCGGCATATAGCTGGGACGGACTAATAGAAAGGGAAACAATTTCATAATCACTGTTATCATTATCTCTTTTATCGCAACTGGTGAGCAGGGCAATAATCATAACAGAAATCATTATACACATAATAGCATGATAATACTTCATATTCAACTCCTCTATCAATCTTATTGCCGAGTCATTAAAGGTTTTTTTGTGTCCTTTTGTCAAGTTTGTTTTACAGATACCTCGTTTCCCTGAAGTTTAAATGAAAAATTGTAAAAAGTAAAATGTGAAATAAATATAATCCCAGAGCAAGATGCTCTGGATACAATGAACTACCTTTTCTGGTTTTCTCTGTGTTCTCTGTGGCCTCTGTGGTTAATCATCTTACATTATCTCTGGTCTGATTACATTGCAATTCACTGTTCACCCTAAAAAATACATTTGTCCGTGTGGTCAGTGTGTTCCGTGGTTAATTATCTTACATTATCTCTGGTCTGATTACATTGCAATTCACTGTTCACTAATCACTGTTCACCCTAAAAAACACATTACATTACCTCTGTGTTCTCTGTGCCCTCTGTGGTAAACAATCTTACATTACATTTTTCGCGGTTATATCGTGAGTCGTGAGTCGAAATATAATTGCCCCCACTTCATCAGCCAGGTTCCAAGTACCGAGTTTCGGATCACGGTTCACGTCCCCATAAACACTTTCAATGTTAACAGTGCTAACAGTGTTTTTCTATTTAAAAGAAGAGGCTGAAATAGATGAACAGCAGCCAGTCGCCTATAATAGTGTGAATGAAAGCTCCGAGTATAAGGAATGGACCGTAGGGGATTTCTCGGCTTTTTTCACCTTTCAGGATCAGGACAACTGTGAGTGCAATAGCAGCAGAGCTGAAGATGGTGAATAGTACACCTTTGATGCCGATAAAAGCACCAATAGCAGCAATGAATTTAATGTCACCTCCACCTAATGCTTCTCTTTTAAGAGAGTGGCTAACCGCCAGAGCGAGAAGATAGAAAAAAAAGAATCCGGTAGCTGCGCCGGCAAGAGCGGATAAAAAAGGCAGGTCAATCTGGCTGATGCATGATAGTCCCAGTCCAATAATGATCAGGGGCAGCGAAAGCAGATCAGGAATGATCTTATGATAGAGATCAATAAAGAATATGATTAGACCTACACTGTATAAGATAATGTATTTGGCAAATATCCAGCTGAAACGGTTATGAAATCTCCAGAATAGCAGCATCCAGATGATTGGCGTGAGCAGCTCTACAAGCAGATAATTCATTTTAATTTTTGTACCGCAATAGGCGCATTTACCGTGGAGAAAAATATAACTGAAAATAGGAATATTGTGCCAGGGTTTAATATTTTGCTGGCAATGCGGACATTTTGAACGGGGAGAAACTATCGACTGGTGCAGAGGAATTCTCCAGATGCAGACATTGAAGAAACTGCCAAAGGCAGCTCCGGTGATAAAAATAAACAGGTAAATAATGATTATATCCATAAACTCACCAGATAGAAAAACGCTCGGGTCATTAAGACCCGAGCATTTATAATATTACCAGTATTCAGCCTGATTATTTTGCACCTGCCGAGATGGCAAGACCAAGATTGAATATCGGTAGATAAATAACAATAACAATAGTACCTACAACAGCTGCCATCAGCACTATTAGAAGAGGTTCAATCAGTGAAGACAGTCTGTCGATCACCGAGTCAACGAGTTTTTCATAAAACTCTGCAGCCTTGGCAAGCAGCCTGTCCATATCACCAGTTTCTTCACCAGTTGCCACGAGCTGCAGCAGAGTAGCGGGGAATACCCCGGTTCTTTTGAGCGCGCCTGCCACTGTGTAACCTTCTTTCACCATATCTCGTGCATCTGCAACAGCCTTTTCTACAACTGCATTCTGAACCACATCCTGACTAAGCTCCAGGGTATCCATAATAGGAACACCCGCGGTCATCAGGATACTGAAAGTTCTGGCAAATTTACTTAGTATTGAGTTCTTCATCAAACCACCTATAACCGGAAAGTGCAGAACCATATTATCCATAATGAACCTGCCACGGTCACTTAGGTAGATCAGGAAAACTGTCATAACAAGACCTAGAATTATCAGGAAGAAATAAAAGACATTTGCCCCGATCCAGGAAGCTATAGCAATTGCTATCTGAGTTGGTATTGGCAATTCAGCGTCAAAATCTGCATAAACTTTGGCAAACATGGGGATAATGAAATAGAATAAACAAAATGCCACAATAATGAGGAAACAAAGAATAAATGTCGGATAGGTCATCGCTGTAGAGACCTTACGCTTGGTGTCTTCCAGTTTCTCCAGATAAACTGCCAGTTCATCCAGAATAGTGTGCAAAGTGCCGGATACCTCTCCGGCTTTCACCAGCGAGACATATAGAGGGTTAAAAATACCCGGATGTTCTTCCAACGCTTCGGAGAGACTAAAGCCTTTTTTGATGTCATTGGCAATTCTCACGAGCACTTTACGGAACTTGTTATTTTTTTCACTCTTTTCCAGATTACTGATCGATTTTTCGATAGTGAGCCCGGCTGAAAACATCGTTGCCATCTGACGTGTGAAAAAAACGAGGGTTTTAAGCCCCACGCCGGTACGCCATTTATAGATTTGCAGCATCAATTTGTCAAATAGTGACATTTTCCCGCGGAACGAACCTTCAGCAGCGGTTTTTACCGTTATTACAGTATTACCTTCCGCTGTAAGTTTATCAACAGCTTCATCCAGCGAATTCGCTTTGATGATCCCTTCGGAGCGTGCCCCTTTGACATCCTTAATTATATATTGAAAAGCAGCCATATATTTTCCTTCTGCCTAATTACATAAGACACTTTATTCAACGACAGTGAATTTAATTACCTCGCCGATTGATGTCTCACCTTCTTTCATTTTAATAATGGCGCTCTCATGAAGTGAAAGCATTCCATTTTCAAGAGCAGCGTCACGGATTAGATCCTGATTAGCACCATTAAAGATCAGATGTCTGATCTTGGGGATAACTTCCAGCATCTCAAAGATACCTGTACGACCAGAATACCCTGTGTTGTCACAATGAACGCACCCAACTCCTTTCTTGAAATTGATCTTATCAGCTTCTTCCCTGGTCATTCCTATGTTTACCAGCTCTTCGTCTGTAGGCTTGTAATCTCCCACACAATGCGGACATACTCGCCTTACGAGTCTCTGTGCCATCACCAGATTTAACGAACTGGCAACCAGATAGGGAGGAATACCGATATCGATAAGACGAGTAACTGTTGATGGAGCATCATTTGCATGCAATGTGGAAAATACAAGGTGACCGGTAAGTGAGAATTTGATGGCTATATCTGCTGTCTCATGATCTCTGATCTCACCAATAAGGACGATATCAGGGTCCTGACGCAGCACCGAGCGCAGGGCTTTACCAAAGGTTAGCCCGATCTTGGAGTTTGCTTCAATTTGACAGATACCATCCAGCCTGTATTCCACAGGGTCTTCTACTGTTACGATATTATTTTCAATATCCATGATTTCTTTGAGTGCAGCGTGGAGAGTAGTGGATTTTCCGCTACCAGTAGGACCTGAAACTATATTGATACCATAAGGTCTCTTAATCCATTTCTTGAACATATCAAGGTTATCTCCGGTAAATCCCAGGTTAGTGAGTGTGAAACCGAATTCGCCTTTATCAAGCAGACGCATCACAACTTTTTCACCAACCACTGTGGGAGTGAGAGATACACGGACATCCACGCTTTTAACTGCAGTTTTCAAAGAAATGTGACCATCTTGTGGCAATCTTCTTTCCGCAATATTGAGCTTGGACATCACCTTGATTATGGAAACCAGACCGGGGTGCATGTGAACAGGTGGAGACATTACCTCACGCAAAGCTCCATCAATTCTAAATCGGACTCTTGAACTTTTGGAAAGAGGTTCAATATGAATATCTGTACAACCTGATTTTATAGCTTCTGTGATTATGAGATTGATCAGCTTTACCGCCGGAGCATCTTCTCCTGACTTGGAATCTATTGTGATCTCATTCTCATCTTCATCAACAGCTACAAATTCAAAATTGCCTACAGCATCTTCTACCTGAGAGGTAGTTCTAATTGATTTGTAGTATCTTTCCAAAGTATCAGTAAGAGTAGATTCGCCAATCAAAAGTGGGGTGATGGGCATATCTATGATCTTTTTCAAACTGTCCACTATCATGATGTTTTCAGGATCGGTCATTGCCACAAAAACTGTATCATTAGTCTTTTTAACAGCAATTACACGATTTTCTACAGCAAAGGGCTCCGGAATGATCTTCACAACAGTAAGCTCCAATTCCAGCAGGTCTTTTTCTTTGACCACCGGAATATCAAGCTGCTGTTGCAACGCTGTCAGGAGTACACTTTCTTTAAGATATCCTAATTTAACCAGAGTCTCCCCTATCTTAAGTCTGAAATTATTCTGTTTCACAAGAGCTTCTTTGATCTGATCTTCTGTGACCATACCCATGTGTACCAGGATCTCACCTAAACGGGCAAATTGGGGATTAAATGACATTTATGCAGCTCCTCTTTTAGTCTGTATATCTAAACAATTGAAGTGTCTGATTAACGGATGTATTTGTTCCGAAGATATTAGCATTAATAGAAGCCGATGTCTGTCCTGGTGGGGTTGGAAATGGTTCCGGGCATTCATACTTGTGGAAAAGCACATACTTGTAAAGCACACCCAAATCACCTTCATACCAGCCAGTATAACCATCATGAGCATCATTATCATCATTAAGTCCATCCCAGTCATAAGTTTGAAGTATGACAGGATCTGTGATGTCAGATTCTATCGGATGAATATCATCATCTGTAGCTTCACCCAGAGATGTTGTAAATACTATTCTCTGATTACTGATCGGATTCTGCTGGGCATCATGAATGGTAACACGGCACTGCGTAAGTTTATCATCCCAGTCACCTTCTTCAACCCAGTCACAATGGATAGGTGTGCAGATCATAGTGATTTCGCCCATCTGGAGAGGTAGTTTCAAATCACCAACGAAAGAAATTTCATTGCCAACATCTACTTTTACTGTCACCATCTCGTTGGTGTATGTTCCATCATAGATCAGATATGAGAAAGCAGTTCCAGCCAGAGAATCTCCATTGGCATTTTCATTACCGACAAATGCATTTGCTGATTCAATGGTAGCATAATCAGGATTGGGATCAAGTGAGAAATATGCAGCTGTTCCATTACCAACAGGATTACCCCATTCATCAGTGATCAGTGCGGCAATTTGCACACTCCACATTCCACCACCCATGTCTTCTCCACCATCATTTCCACTTATCGCAAATTCACACTGGTCAGCAGGTCCAGACTGGACTATGATATTAGGCTTGGAAGCCGAAATCTTCCGTCCTTCCAGGTTGCGGCACCAGGCTTGTATTTTGATAATACCGGATTCTGTACCACTATTAACCGAAATTACAGCCATACCATTTGATGAAATTGTACTCGTTGAATCAGAGAGGTTATAGACATCTGTATTAATATTACTTCCTTCCGGATAGTTGTTTTCAGGTCGAACCAGAAATTTGAACCATACTTCTACAGATTCATCGATCATATTTCCATTCATATCAAAAAGATTAACTGCCAGTTCAGCAGATTCCGTGCCACCAGTTCCCTGAATATCAATAGATATCTGATCCTGATTGATGAATTGAATAGAATTTACATCATCGGAAATTATTGTGATAGCTGTAGAGGCTGCTGCAGAGTCCACCGTAGCGGTAATCTGAGCTACTCCGGCTTCAATTCCGGCTGAATAGGTAGATACTGCTATCCCGCCTTCTGTGATTGGTACCGGGCTCATTACTGTGCCCAGATCACTTTGAAAGATTACTACATAGTCATTTCTGACCGGATTGCCAAAACTGTCTCGTACATAAGCCCATACATAAAGGTCTTCTGTGCTGTTTACTGGAATTATGCTCTGGGGCTCTTCATCAATATTCTTGGGGATCAGCGTCATCTGTGTGGGTCTGCCAGCCATGAATGTCATTGTATCTTCATCACTCAGCATATTGCCTTCACCATCTCGATCAATTGTTGCAGTAACCAGGCTTGTACCTGCCTGGGTGCCAGCATTCAAAAATGCCCTCGCTGTTCCATTGGAAGTTGTGGTTGTTACCGTTTTACCCAGATAAGTAGCATCACTCATACTGGTCTGGAAAAAACCTAACTGGGTTTCAAAAGTAATTGAAGTTCCGTTAGGTACAAGACCAATCACATTATGAGCATTAGCTTCTATAGTGCGGACATTATTAATTGTCAGTTCATTGCTGACCACGTCAAGATTCAGTGTGATCACTTCCGGCTGAGGGGCAATTACTACATTTATAGTAGTATCTGTTACTCCCACAAAGGCATCAATAGTACATGTACCCTGGATACCTGCATCCCAGAAAGTGGTGCTGGCCAGACCACTGGAATCAGTTTTTACATGCGAGATGATATTGCCAATACTGGCTCTGAAATACACATCTTCATCAGTTGCGGCAAAACCGTCCTGATCCTGTACGAGTACTTCAACATCACTGAAAGTGATTCCATTATCAAGATAAATCTCATCAGGAGTGGCTGTAATTCTTACTATTTTCAAGTGAGGATTTGATCTAACTTCAATTGAATCCCGCATAACCTGACCCTGATCATCGCCTTCTATAAAAGCTGAGATATGAGCCATGCCTACTACCCCATTATCATTAAAAGAGGTGAGTGCTACACCGGATTCATCTGTATATACCTTACCCTGAATATATCCCAGATCTGCTTCAAACGATACGGGTATTCCCGATGCCGGAAAACCCTTATTGTCTTCTACAGTTACTCTTACTTCAGAAGCGGTAGTTATATTTTGGTCTGCGTATAGAGAATTGGGATTAACTGTCATGGAAGTGATTTCATAATCAATTCCATCCCCATCTCGGGTATCGCAGCCCGTTATGAGCAGAATTGCTGGGATAATAACAATTAGAAGTATTACCCTTGCTGTTTTCAAATTCATCATTTACTCCTCTTCGGTTTCTTCTTTTAAAATTCGCTTGTCCAGTCTATCATCAGTTAACTTATAATTGTATGCTTCGGTGATATCTACAATATGCGGAGTAACTTCTATGATCAAATCGGTTTTTTCCATTGAAACGCTTTTGTGCTTAAATAATCCGCCAATATAAGGTATCTCACTTAAGAAAGGCAGGTTACTGTTCGTGGTGATAATATTAGTTGATAATAAACCTCCCACAATGATTCTCTGTCCATTAGGCACTGTCACTGTTGAGGTGATCTTACGTACCTTGGTACGGGGAATTCTACCCTGAACCAGTTCAGTTACTGAGCTGACTTCCGGTTCGATAGTTGTTGTGATCTGGTTATCACGATTCACCTTAGGTCTCACCCGTAACATTATTCCCACTTCTTCTCGTTCTACCTGAACTTCATCATCTTCATCTCTCACTACATAAGGTACTACTTCACCAATGTGAATATACCCTTCTTCTCCGTTCAAAGCAGTGATATGAGTATCTGTGAGTAGTTCAGCCGCATTGTTTTCCAGCAGGAAATCAAGAGTGATATCAAAAGCTGTAAGCTGACGAGAAAAATGACCTATGTCATTAAAACCGTCTAATTTCTGGAAATACTGGTCTTCTGGAAGAACATTCATCGTTTCCAGACCACCGTGCGGAAGAGCACCTGTATCATCAGTATAACCATAAGGTAAACCAACTCCCGTAGCATTAGTAGGGTCTTCTGCCAGAATGGTGGTAAGCTGATTCAATCTTTGCCAGTCTATACCATATTTTTCAGCTTCTGTCACATGCACTTCAATCAACCGGGCGCGAATTTCTATTTGTTTTTGTGGTACATCAATTTCTTCTATTCTTTTGATAGTTTCTGCATAAGTGTTCGGATTTGCCCTGATTATCAGAGCATTTTGTCCTTCGATTTCAGAAAACATGCCGGGCATGCTTTTCATGGCATCTACTATCTTCTTAGCTTCGACGTAATTAAGATGAATTACATAAGTGCGCTCACCTATTTCTTCATCGATCTTCTTTTTATCGCCTACGATAAATGTATTTTCTCCTATCAATCGGTATGATAAACCAACTGATTTCACTACCAGGGAAAGTGCCTGCTCAATGGGAACATCTTTTAGATGTATGGTTATTTTCTTATCGGCTGCCGAGTCGTCAGCATTCTCTTCTGTCGCCATGGCTAACACTATGTTACACTCGCTCATCTGAGCCATTGTTGCGATAATATTGGAAACCTTCCCATCCGTTGCATCAAGGCTGATCTTGTTATCCAGTAAATCAGTACCAGCAAACAATGATACTGACCCTATAAGCAGAATTAAGATTATGCTAAAAGATAACGATGCTTTAATGTTGAATGATTTCATTTATACTCCTTTGATACTTTTTTACCAATTGTATTCTCTTATTGAATTGGATTTGTTTTCAGTTTTAAGTTTTTCGGGCTTGGGCGGGATCTTGCTCAGTTTCATCTCATAATTCTTACCATTATATTTGTAAGTAATCACGCCGGGCTGAATGTCTGTTATCATGCCTATGGCTCCTGAACTAAAATCCTGTCCTAATTCAAACTTATCACCAATTCCATAAAGAGTCGTCATCCCTTTATAGCTGATTGCGGCTTTCTTCTCGCCGATTTCGGGTAAGATTGTCATTTCCAGACGAATCAAACTCTCTACTTTCTCACGCCATTGCTTTTCCAGATCCTTTTGTGTTTTCACGATCAAATTCTGTTCCAGAGGATCTTTCTCTACTGTAAAATAGAAATTCTTTCTGTCACGGATTGATGTGTCTATCTCCTGAATCTGGTGTAAAAGCTTCTCTCCTAAACCCATCTTTTGATACTTGGACTCATCGGGTACTTCTATGACCTTCTTGTATAAAGACGAAGTCTTGATCCCAAAGGCTAATAGCAGAATTACTACAAGTACAATTACAAAGTCTTTCAAATACTTCTGTTCCACTTTATGCCTCCTTGATGATCTTGATGGTTGAAAGCTCTATCTCTACTTTATAGCGAGTTTCTGCTTCTGCATCTAATAATTCGTTTTTACCCCGGGACTGGTACGTGACTACATCAAGTGTCTTGATCTTGATGATATTGTCCAAGGCTTCCATGTCAGTCAAAAATTTACCTAACTGCACAAAGGTGCAATTCAGTTCCATGGTATAAAGATGTTCCAGGAGGTCGCCATTTAAGGATGATATATCTTTGTGCGAAAAACTATGAATGGCAAATTTATATTTCTCAGCTATGTCGTATATCTGTTTGGTAAATGTACCAATTTCATCAGCATCGAATTTCTTCTCCGTTGTGATGCTACCCATGATAACACGGGATACTTGTCGCAATTGTTCATTGAGAACTTTGGCACTATTCAATTTTTCCTGTTCAATCTTAATTCTTTCATCATATCTGCTAATTGAGTCTATTTTATGTGAGATGATCAGAGAGCTGAAATGGAAAAAAAGAATAGAAACCATGATCATAAAAGCCAGTAAAATTAAATAATGCTGTCTCATTGTCTCCTCCTCTTTCCTGTGTTTGCTCCCTGATGGACACAGTCTATCTGGAATCTGATAATCTCTACATCTTTTTCAAAATCGCGCATTGACTTTACAAAATAAATCTCTTCAAAATCACTGTTGATCTGTTTGTTATCCTTCAAACTCTCGATGAATGCATTGATCAGATCAAATTCTTTCTCATTCTTGTCCATGCGCGTGATTCCGTAAATACTCAAAATATCGTTTTTAAATGAAAAATCCGTGATCGCTATCTTGTCACTGGTCTTCTCAGACAAAGCTACAAGCTTTTTTGACCAGAAAATCCTGTCCGTGCTGATCTCGGCTATATTCGTCAAGTCTTTGGATGAAAGATACTGGTCATTTTCTTTATAGGATTTTATTTCCTGTTTTATATCGGAGAGGAGTTGACGACGGTTATCTACTTTGCGGGCCATAATACCATTATAATACAATACCACACCATAAATCAGTGCGGTTAGTATCACGAAAGCTAACGCTGTTGTCCAGAAGGCTCTGCGTTCTTTCTGTATGGCCTGCTTCAGTTCACCGTATTTGTTTAAGTTAATCTTAAAAAATAGCTGGTTCATATCATCTCCTCTATTCCGGTCTCATTGCCAGACCCAAGGCCAGGGCTAACTGAGGATCAAGTGCATCTGAAAATCTATCTGCACCATCGATTTCTGTCATTGGATTGAATATTTCCGTGGGAATATTCAATTGTTCTGAAAAATATTCCGGCAATCCTTTCAGTTTCGCGGTGCCGCCTACAAGCAAAATCTTCCGGAAATCACTGTCTCCGGCTTCTTTTACATAAAATCTCAGCGAACGCTTTACTTCAAGTGCAATCTGCTCAATTGCCGTCTTTTCTGTGATGTCCAGTGCTAAAAGTGACTCTTTACTGGCATTCGTCTTCTGAGCTGCTAGTCCTAATTCCAATTTCATTTTCTCGGCTTCCTCAAATGAACACTTATGAATCTTTGCCAAATCCTTGGAATAGTGATAGCCGCCCCAACTGATGTCGCGGGTAAAAAACTTTGACTTATTGCTGTAAACCACCATATTCGTCTTGTAAGCTCCCACATTTAAGAGTACATACAGACCGTCTTCATCTAAGGTGGTTAATGCAAAACTATTAGCAACAGCCAAAGGTTCCAAATCCACTACATTGGGTTGAAGTCCCCCAGAACCTAATATCTGGGTGTGTTCTTTCAGCAAAGCTCGCGTTGTAGAAGCTAGCAGAATATTCATATTATTCGTCTTCTCCTCTACATTTAATACCTGATAATCAAGGACCATTTCTGATCCACTGATCGGCAAATGCTTCTTTGCTTCAAAGAACAGGGCAGACTCCAGCTCATCATCCGGCAGAAATATCGTTTTGATCTGCTTTATGCTGGTATTATCTCCACCAACCGATGTAACCAGATGTTTCACCTTTTTTGGATTGATCTTCAGCGACCGCAACATGCCGGTCAAAACTGGAGCATAACGGTCATTCATCAAATCTGACTGATTATGCTCCAATCCTTCCGGTATGGTTGACCTGATGGCAAAATTCACCAGCTTAAAACCGTCATGAACATGCTTCAGATGAACCAGCTTGATGCTGTGTGTGCCTATATCAAGCCCTATTGATTCTTTAATCTTATTTAGTTTTTTCTTCTTCGCCATATATCTCACCTGTTTTTAAATTAAAATTCATTGTTTTCTTGGACGCTAATGCGCCACCGATATTAATTCCTGGGGGGTACCTTCATCGTCCAGCCCGTAGAACTGTAAAATAAATCTGTACTGCCCATGCCTTCATATACCTGGGGATAATCGGGGGGTAACATCCCGTAATCTATTCTATCATCCCAGTTATAATCTTTATCATATCCAGTCGATCCATGAGTTCCGTCGTATTGCCAGTGCTGAATATCCCATTCCGTATTATTACTGTGATTCAACTCGTCAATGCCTGATCTGTGCACAAAACCACGCCGGAATTGCTGCACGCCACCAAACATGTGGATTTGTCCACGTTCTCCCATTCCACCATTAACACCTTCCGGCCAGACTGGATTATACCAGGGCCAGTCAGTACCATAGGGAGTTACTGTTGGGTTGCCATAAGTTGGCACTTCATAAGGATAACCGCAAGTAAAAAATCCATTATTGGCAACTGGAGCATTTCCATGAAGCTGGAATCCCTGATTACCAGTCCAGTATTGAGAAGGTGGGAAAATGAACTTATGAAAATCCGGATAATCAATGTACCATGTGCTTCCGTTTGGCATCGGCAGAGGAAAACCTGGTGTGGAGCCGTGCGGATGCTGATAATAGAAGGAGAAAATACCTTCGTAATGCGTATTCATATCTCCATATACATTCCTGTCTCCATCGCCTATCGCTGCAAAACATCCATAAAGGTAAATATCGGTTGTGTTATCATCCTGGATAACATCTTCGAAGGGATTATAATTCTTATACTGAATATAAATCCGCTCTTCTGATACTAGTCCCAGCATGTCTTGACAATTACCTTCATCCGGAGGATCACCCATTGCTACACTTTGGTAGGTTAAATCTTTGGTGATAAAAATTGTGTCTGCGCAGCCCCAGGTCATTTTACCGCTTACATCACCCTCTATCCATAATTGACAGTAAACAAATACAGAACTGTTATTTAAGGTTACATTAAAAGTTCCATCATCCCAGTCTAATGTCTTCACATCTATATAGTTTGTCCAGATCGAGTCTCCTACCGGAAAATTCATATGCTGATCGTCTGGAAAAGAATTAAATACTGTGAAGGTATCACGCTCTGTGACAATATCTGCATACTTACAGGTAGCAGAATTGCCATCAATTCTTGCATAGCAGACATCTCGGTCCATGGAACTGTCTAAGCTGAAACCATTTTGCCTGATTTCTACTGCATTACCGGCTGAGATGTTTATATAGGCAGATTCTTCGATATAGCCTTCAGTAAAAATGTCATCCATCGGTGCAGAATTGATCGCAGGAGCCTGCGTATTATAATCCATGATCCTGCCGTGAGTTGTCACTAAGGCATTAAATGTGGGCCAGCCGTTATTATTACCGCCGCCTATCTGCCGAATCCAGATGTCATCATTACTGTGAACCGGACCATTCAGTACATCAGGACCATAAAATCTCACGTGATCAGTACCTGTGTATTCGTCATTCTCAGATGCTTCATACATGGTGAAGTACTGATATTGTGCCAGACTTTTTCCTGATAATTGACTCTCCGCATACCTGCGTACTGGAGATTTTTTCATATCATCATTCGATGATTCATATTTACGCCCGCGACGTACAGTTACTAATGTAGGTCCTATTCGCACTCTGCCATTACTGAAGACTGGCTGATTGTCTATTTCATAAGTAGTATATCTGTCGCCATTCTTCACTTCTTCTTTATGGTCGCTGTTAGGAAACCAGCCCGGGTTATCCTGCATGATGATGTTTGTGCGCATCTGCTCTGATCTTAACATCGTTTCTGCCTGCAGTATATCATTCACATACTGCACCTTCATATTGTCAAATCGAACCAGACCCATCAAAGATATCGTTGAAATTGTGGCTATCATTATCACTATTACCGCTGTACTTAATAGCAGGACTGCACCCTTTTCACTTAATAAGAGTTTTTTCATTTTGCCTCCTGCCTTTAACTTGCAACTTCAGTGGGAGTATTGCCAATGTACACTTTTGTCTCATAATGAATCGACCTCGTGTTCATTTGCAAATCCTCTGCATTAGATTGCCCATTTCTACGTTCGCGAAAACGTACTCTAGCATCCAGATCTATGCCCAGTAAACGGATATTCCCCTTACTATCTACTTTCAGTGGGGTGAAAGCTGATCCGGTATTTGTTATTCGATATTTTAATTGTCCATCTATTCGAGTATTCCCTTCCGGAAATATCGCGATGTCGCGGGAATTTGTCAAGGGAGAGGAAAACATGGTCGTACCATAATTTCCCCGCATTTTTATCGTCCCGTCATCGATAAATACATAACTCTCTATCGATGATTGGGGATTGGTGTCGATCTTCATGGTGATGCTGTTCCCATTCCCGCCAATGCTCGCTTTATTGGCTGATAATAAGCCGCTAAGCGACTGATTGTTTGTATTGATACCACGCTGTACATAGCCATATCGGATTGTCTCTATCGACTGAAAAAGATCATCCTGGAGCTTGGTGTATTCCCGTAAATCCTGATAAGCAGCTGTAAAATTTATTACAGACATCGCCATCACGGCAAATACGATCACTCCAAGCGGAAGAGAAGCTATAATATCCGGTAACAAAATACCTTTTTCATTATGTATTTTATTGAACATTTGCCCCTCGCTTTTTCCAGTAATAATCTTCCCTTAGCAATATGCTATGTTCTTTATTCTGGTTAGATGCCATACTCGCTGTCGGCTTTTCCTTCCAGGTAATTTTTACTTCCACGTAATCGCTGAAAGAACCAAATAATCCAGGTACACTGGTAGCATTACCCGTTATCGAGGATGATATCTTTACCGTCCCTGTGGTAACCTTGCCATTATTGTCCTCCAGCCTTGCCGTTTCAGTTCTTGTCTGCACTACTGGTCTCGAATATAAACCTGCGTTCCGGTTGTTATACTTGATCTCTTCAAGGTAACCTTGAGCGATCAGCAGGGCACTGCGGGTATGATAATTCACATCCGCCTGCCGCCGGGCATATTCGATTGACATAAAAAGCCCCAGTGTGGCTATTGATACTATAAGCGTCACCGCTAATACGTGAATCAATCCAAATCCAGATTCATTACGTATATCTACTATTTTATTCATTAGAATCCTACGCCGGTCGCAAACATCTTAGGATTATCTGCAACCTGTTCCGCTACGGTCCTATCGATCAATCCGTTCATTACATGATTGTATAATGACTGATCTACGGTTTGCATACCTTCTTTGGTTCCACTCTGGATCACTGAAGGTATCTGGTATGTTTTTTCTTCTCGAATAAGATTTCGTACAGCAGCGTTGGCGATCATGATCTCCAAGGCAGGAATACGTCCCTCAACATCTTTACGTGATAATAGCGTCTGTGCTACTACTGCCTGCAAAGATTCTGACAGCATCGACCTGATCTGACCCTGCTGTTCCTTGGGAAACATGTCAATGATACGGTCTATTGATTTTGTCGCACTGGATGTGTGCAGCGTTGCCAGTACAAGATGTCCCGTCTCTGCCGCTGTCAATGCCAGTGATACTGTCTCCAGATCACGCATCTCACCCACCAGGATCACATCCGGATCCTCACGCAGAGCTGATCGCAAGGCTGCTGTAAATGACCAGGTATCATGACCTAATTCTCGCTGATTTACCAGCGAATTCTTACTCGAATGCACAAACTCAATCGGGTCCTCAATTGATATTATATGACATTGCTTCTTCTCATTTATATGATCTATCATTGTTGCCAATGTCGTCGATTTGCCACTTCCTGTGGGACCCGTTACCAAAATCAAACCTTTCTGCCGTAATGCAAGCCTTGATAATATGTCCGGAAGATGAAGTTCGTCCAGACTCTTTATCTCATTCGGAATTACTCGAAAAGCACATGCCCGTCCATTCACTTGATGAAAGGCATTTACCCGAAATCGAGTCTGATCGTCCAGCTTAGTGGAAAAATCAAATTCCAACCTTTCCATAAAAAGAGTCTTTTGACTCTCATTCATGGTTGAGAATATTAGCTCGTCAATATCTTTCTGACTCATTACTGGCATATTAAGCTTTTTCATCCGACCATAGACCCGTACCATTGGTACTGAGCCCGCACTTATATGCAGATCCGATGCGCCTGCATCTGCCGTAAACTGAAGTAATTCCCTTATGGTCAAAGCTTGCCTCCGATTAATCGATGTTTTCTGTTTCTTGTGCTTCCTGATCGATGCCGTAGCCGTGATACAAAGCATCTTCTACATCATACCATACCTGCTTTCCTTCCCCGGCTGGAAACTCATTGGTAGAAGTTGCCACGTATCTGGTTGGGGGATTTCCGATAACCTCGAACTCCCAGTTCTTTTCGGTAGCATTTCCTAATTTCGCGTCAAGCAACGCATCTTCTACTGCATAACCTTCGGTTGTGCCAAATGTCTGATACTGTACACGATAGGCGCTACGAATCGCTGCGATAGCACTCTGAGCTTCGGTCGCCCTTGCTTTGTTTACATAACTCATGTAAATCGGGACTGCGATGGCGGCAAGGATAGCAATTATTACTACCACTACCAATAACTCAATTAAACTAAATCCTCTTTGGTTCTTGAACTTCATCAACATTCTTCCTCCTTATTGATGATACTTTTTCCTTTTTTTGATACTCTATTCTAAAGCAGAATATGTTCCACATTTCAAAATTATCACTCTTTTTGATGTTTTGTTAAATAATTTTAACCTTTGCATACTTTCTTCTCCTGTTTCATGTCATACCTTCTATGCTACATCACCATGTCAGTGCCAAAATGAACACAACCCTAACTTCTTGTCAATAAAAATTTACTTTAAGTACCCATTGCCTGACTATTCAACCCTTACCACTCTCAAATACAAATCCATAATTTTATCCCTTTTCTGTCTATTATTTTCTTTACACCGTGTAAGTTTTGTTGACAACTTTTTTACATAAAAAAAAGCCCCGTCCCTTACAGAACGAGGCTATTCTTATTTCCAAGGAAGAAATTCTTACTTCATTAATACCATCTTTTTCGTCGTTGTATAATCGCTGGTACTGAATTTACAAAAATATACCCCACTGCTCACAGCTCTGCCGGTCTGGTCAACTCCCTTCCAGATGACACTGTGTTCTCCTGCTGAAATACCTGCCAGAGAAATTGTTTTCACAACCTGACCTCTCACATTGTAGATTGTCAGACTCACATCCCCGGATTCTGGCATCAGGAACCGGATTTCAGTCTCAGGATTGAATGGATTGGGATAATTCCCCAATAAACCAGCTGCCTCAGTGATATCTGTGTCATCTGTCCCGTTTGCTTCTAATACTTCCACAGTTAAAGGAATTCGAGTTTCCAGACGATTATCTGTGATCACTATTTCACACTGATGAATGCCCACGGTAAGTTCCTCTGTATCAACAGTTACTTCTATTATGGCAGCTTCTCCGTAGCCCAGTTCCCCTTCTATTTCGCTTAATTCTACCCAGCTTAACGGGTATTCAAGTACTATCTCACCAAACAGATCATGGGGCTCCAGACCATAGCCATCTCCATTTAAACGCCATTCCAGAGCTAATTCACCCGTGAATCCAGCACTGATCTCTACACTGATTTCACTTACTGCCGTCTCGCCATCTCGCAATCTGCCATATCCACTCGGGGTTGTGCCAAACCAGTTGATTTCCACTCCTTCTCCACTTACTCCGTCCCATTCCAGAGGTCCACCTGTGCCGCCAATGAAATCACTGACAGTAACCACGTTCACTCCCGCAGGGAAATTTATCATTAAGCCTTCTATCCATTCGTCATCTACACTGTTATTCGTGACGCTGAATACCCAGGTTACTACCTCGCCCGGCTCAAAATGATGCGTACTACACTCCACAAATGAGCCTTCTATGCTGCGATTGGATACCGCTTCTGTCCGTAATGAATAATATACCGGCTCATCAGAGTAATTAGATATTTCTAATTGGCTGCTTTCGCGTTCGCCCTGTATAATTTCAAAACTCAAATCTTCTGGCGTTATCCATAATCCCGGAGGAGCATAACTCGCCAGAACATAAGCTTCCACCCACTCAGCTTCATCACAGCTTATCGTGAAAGTCACCTCGAAAGGATGACCGAAATTGATCGCATCTGAAACTTCAAAACTAAAAATGTCTGCCAGATTAAGTAATGTTGATGATGCTACATCTCCCAATACTTCTTCGCCGTCTGTCACTGTGATATATGGGTCATCTATTGTCAGGCTCAATACTGTATTGGTTGCCTGCTCGCTCCCCAGATTCTCTATATTAAGACTCACATTCACCGTCTCTCCGGCATCTATCACCTCATCGCCATTACTGTCTATTTCAAAGGAATGCAACAACATATAAGGACCATCATTAGGTAATAACTGAATTATTTCTTCTGAACTTATCTTATTATACGCTGTTATAGTTAATTCCAGATCTGCCGGCATAGCCGGAGCATTGGTCATATCTATCACAAAGTCGCCATTCTCATCAGCATAACCATTATCTATCATCATTCCATCATAACTCAGGCAATACATGGCATTGGGGGCATCTGTAGCAACTTCAAATTCAGGTAAACCAATAAAAGCTGTGGGAAGATGCTCTATCTCCATGGCAACTGGCTCCATTGTCCGTATCTGCAGAGATGGATCTCCAAATATATGCCAGGTCTTAGCCATGGCATCATCTCCACTCTCATCCAGCATATAAGATACTCCATTGAACCATAATCCGCCCAAAGTGTTTAATTCTTCGGCTATCATTAGATCTATAGATTCATCCTGGGCATACATGGGCGGTGCCCAGCTCTGATTGATCGATGAGGCAAATATTGCTGTTGCTCCCGTAGGTGCATCGCCATTGGTAGCACGCATCCAGGCTTCGGCAAAACACGTCGTACTCGTGAAATTACCGTTCACACAGGCAATGGAATTTATAATAGGAAGCATATAATCATTGGTGAGTGCATTCACATGTGTATTAGAAAATCCGGTTGAAACCCAGGTTGTATTTGAACCATGACCGCAGTAATTTATTATTCCACGACCTTCATTCAAGGCATTTGCCACCATAGTGGCATTGCCGCCATTAGTATCATATATCTCATCTACTTCCAGATAACCATAATCCAGCAGATCATCACGGATATAACCTATATGAGTATAATCCGCTTCGCCATAATGACCCTGTCCAGAACCCTGAGAGGAGGCTATACCCACTCCCTTCTGCATCCAGTCTCCATCTACTACATCGCGTTCATAATAGATACTCCGCTCTACCTGGGTCTCTACCTGCGACTCTGTCTCTGCCGAAAATCTGCCGATAAATATCTCGGAATAATTATCATTGCCTTCCAGATAAGTATATTGCGGGTCGCCTCCAGCTCCTGAATATGCCTTGGTGGCTACCTGATTAGCATCGCCTACTAATAAAATCCAGACAAGCCCATCTCCGGCTTCATATTCTGTGGTGATGAAATTCTGAATACTGGTCGAATTATTTCCTATCACACTTACATCTTCAAGTGTTGTTGCTATCCCTTTCTGATTCTTCCAGTCCACAAAAGGCTGCATCTCGTCCATGAAATCAGGATAACTGATCACTATCATCCGACCCGCTGTTTCAGCTATCTGATCATAACGCGTTGATGACAGGTATTCTGACCAGTTTATAAACTCCCGCTCATATAACTTCACAAATTCCGGCCGGAAACTGCTGCGGTTCTCTTTGATATTCACTGTATCTCTGCCTATATTCGCTACTGACAAAGTCACATTTGTGTACACCCGCAATACTCCGCTTACAGGATTATACTGCATGGGCATGATATTTACACCTATTCCACGTACATCACGAAAGATGTAAGGTGTCTGTAAACTTGCTATGTTTTCCGGATAAAAACTGTCTTCCTCATAGTCCGCTCCAAACTCAAAAGGTACTGTTGCGGGATCTATACTACGCGACATGATTCCCCGGCTGGGAGCTATTGACATTTCATATTCCACATATTCGCTGGACAGCACTTCCACTTCCATTAAGCCGGCATCTGAGATTGCCAGATTTCGGACGATTCGTGCCACTTCCGGGCTGCCCGCAGTCTGGGTGCGACTTTCTCCTGCAAGTCCTACACGCCACCACATTTCTCCATTAATCGTGACTGCTTCACGATTAAAACTGCCTAATTCCAACGCTAATACACTTACGCCTTCATCTGAACTGAGCACGTTTACATTCAGTCCACTGCCATTAATCTCTATTACCTCAGCATGTATTACCAAGGTTAAGAAAATTGTGAGTAAAACAAGTAATGATTTTTTCATCCTTACCCTCCGATTAATTTCTATTCTTTTCTCATACCCCGTTATTTAAGCATAATTCATTCCATTACTTACAGTATACCTGCCTAATATTCCCCCGAAGATAATATTTTTCTCGTAATTATTCTTTTACTACCGGCTTAATCCCTCTTTCTAATAAAACCTTGCCGATTTCTTCGCTGGGATAATATCCTACATGACGATGGAATTCCTTGCCCTCCCTGTCAAGAAATATCTGGGTTGGGATCATCTTGATCCCATATTCTACCGCTAGTTCCCGCTCCTCATTTACATTGTGGAATACCACTTCCACCTGTTCAGAATATGCAGAGCGAACCTCGTCCATCACCTCTTCCATCATCTTACACGGTATGCAGGTCGTCGATCCAAATTCCAGAAATGTTACCTCCGGCTTCAATACCACTTGACTATCCAGACTGACTATTTCCGGCTCTATAACTTCTTCTGACCATAAAAGACCTGTCACTGTACATAATATTATTAATAATATCAGCTTTCTCATTATCACACCTCACACGTGCATTTCACGTTGTTTTTTAATATTTCCTTCCAGTCTCCAATCACATCATGCGTCCAGCAGTCATCTGCTCCCGCTGCCTCCCGCATCACCAGCGCCAGAATATAACTCAGCTCCTGCACTGTGGCACCAGCTTCTAAAGCTCCCTTAAAATGCTTTAATACACAAGGCTTTGACCTTGACTTGATCGATAAGGCAAAACAAATGAATTGATATGTCTTCTCATCAATACTGCGACTGGATTCATATAAAGTATCAAGCTCTGATAACTTCTCACTAAACTCAGGAAAAAATTCCGCTAACATCCTCATCTCTTGTCTCCTTTAAAATACATTTTTTAGCACATTGAATATCCCGGCTATTATCAGTATTATACCGCTGATCTTACGGATATACGTTGTGCCGGATGACTGATTATTCCAACGCAAAAGCTTCTTGATCAATTCCAGAAATCCTCCCGCCCCGGCGATTATACCGCAATGCCCTATTATAAATGCCATTACCAGTCCAATACTGAATAGGGGCATGCTCTCAAAACTACTGATGCTGATGCTCAGCACTGGTGCCATAAATGCCAGAGCACATACTCCCAGCCCTACTCCTAATAAGATACCCAGATAAAATCCATTCCAGTAACGGTGTTTTGTTATCCCCCGGTCGATCATTTCCATGCCTATATTGAAAGGCAGCAGTTCCAGAAAATACAAACCGGCTAAAAATAACAGTAAACTCACAAATATCTGAAAAATTAGCTGCACCGGACCCAGTAGAATCCCCACCAGAAAAGATAAAATGGCTATCAACACTAAGGTAACCAGTATTCCTAAGGAAAAAAACAACCCGATCAGAAATCCGTCCCGAGGCTTTAGTCCTTCCTGACGGTTTATATAGCCTATCACCAGAGGAATGCTCGATAAATGACAGGGACTTAGCAATACGCTAAAAATCCCCCAGATAAATGAGGCAAGTATCGCACTTACCGGCGAGCCATATAGTGCCGTCGCAATATTTTCCAGCATCTTTCTTTTCTCCCGATTAATTATTACTGCGTACCCAGACCATCCCTGGTCTGATTACATTTCTTCTCACTTCTCATGAAAACTCTCTCCAGTTCCTTATCCTTTAATACCTTTCCAGTAGATACTACTTTATTATCCACCACCAGTGCAGGGGTGCTCATCACTCCATATCCGATTATCCTCTCTATATCTGTCACATGCTCGATATCTGCAACTAACTGCAGCTTCTCTACGGTATCACGCACATTCTTCTCAAGTTGATGACACTTTTTACAGCCACTTCCTAAGATCTTGATTTCCATTATTAATCTTCTCCTTATAAATATTGATATATCCCATTAAATAAATATCCAACCAGAATTATTCCAATGCCGGTTATTACCAGAAAAGCAGCAATCAGCTTCACCTTGATCACTTTTCGCAGAATGATCATCTCCGGTAATGATAATGCTGTCACTGCCATCAAAAATGCCAGCGCTGTCCCCAGCCCTACGCCTTTTCCGATCAACGCCTCAGCTATGGGTATCGCACCCAAAGCATTGGAATATAACGGAATACCGCATATTACCGCCACTATCACTGCCAGTGGATTTTCCGGGCCCGCATAACGAGCCAGTATCGCCTCCGGTGCCCAGCCATGAATTGCTGCCCCTATACCGATTCCGATCAGTAAATATATCCAGATCCTACCTACGATCTCCCGGAGTTGTGACCAGGCAAAATCCAGACGCTCCTTCTGATTCTGCTCAATCTCACCACCTGCTCCCATCTGCAGCTTCCACACATATTCTTCTACATATCTTTCCAGCTTCAACCTGCCGATCAAATAGCCTCCTAATGTCCCGATCAATACTCCACACAGAACATATAACCCTGCAGTCTTGATCCCAAATGATGCCAGCAGGATCACAAATGCCGCCTCATTCACTATTGGTGAGGTGATCAAAAATGAAAAGGTGACTCCCAATGGTATCCCGCCTTCCACAAATCCTATAAATAAAGGCACTGATGAACATGAACAAAATGGCGTTACTATGCCCAGAAGCGACGCCATGAAATTCGCCTGGATACCCTTGAATTTGCTTACTATCTTTCGGGTTCGCTCCGTCTGAAAATAGCTCCGCACATAAGAGATCAAAAAGATCATTAAAGATAATAAGATCAAGATCTTGATTACATCATAGATAAAAAAATGGACACTACCTGCCAGATTGCTACCCCGTGCCAGGCCAAATACGTCTTCTACCAGCAGCCAGACAAGATTCTCTAACCAGGTGAACACTGGCAGCCCCTCTCTTTACTGATACAATTCACAAAATCAAGTACACAAGGCATCAGTAATCGGTAATAATAATAATTACCCTCTTTCTGAAAACTCACTATCCCATGATCTTTCAATACATTCAAATGACGTGATACTGTAGATATATCTGAGCCTACAAGTTCCTGTAATTCACATACGCATCTGCGGCCCTCCGCCAGTGCCATGATCATCTGCAAACGCGAAGGATGACCCATCGCCTTAAATATCCCCGCCTCCTGCTCATAACTATCACATTGACATCCGCCGCCGCTGCTGCAACCACATTTATGCTCCGCCATAATCACTCCTTATCTATTAATAAATACAATATAACCTATTTGGCTAAATAACCAAATAGGTCAAGCTTTTTTTGCTCTCACTTCATCATTCCCCTGCTAAGTTAGACGTGCACCGCCGGGTATTTCCAAGTGGGGCGCAGATAACGACCATTATCACCTGATTTCAATACAGGTGTACTTACGTAGCTTAATCGCCCCCGATTAAACATTTTTACGTAGCTTAATCGTCCCCGATTAAGCATTTTTAGGAGAACTGCTAAACATTTTCAGGATATAATTTGTAATAGATTAGATAACTGCTCGTAGTTCTCGTCCCACCTTCATGCCGCACCGCTTTTTCACGGCAAACACCACTCTCATTAACCACCAGATTCATCTGGTGGTCGTTATATTGTGCGAGGTGTAGTCACTTCAGTGACTTCGTAGAATTTTATTATTTGACAGCTTTAATTTAAATCGGAAAAAATAAAATCCATATAGATGAGCAAATTAATCTGGAGGAAAGCATGAAAATTTTTATCTGGCTGGGAATAATAATATTATTAATATTCTGCCTTGCAGCGAACAGTAAGGAAAAATCACCAGTATATTTCACCTCGGATATTTCTCCT
The DNA here is from genome assembly GCA_021735645.1 of Candidatus Cloacimonadota bacterium. Lineage (GTDB taxonomy): Bacteria > Cloacimonadota > Cloacimonadia > Cloacimonadales > TCS61 > Stygibacter. The sequence continues at coordinate 1,671 of JAIPGP010000025.1, read as the reverse complement.
GCAGGAGTTTTGCATGTATTTAATAGCTTAGATACTGAATTTACGGGAAAAACAGGTATAAAAGTACATTTTGGAGAAGACGGTAATCAGAATTTCATCGACCCGGAACTATTGAAGCCCTTAGTGGAAAAGCTCAATGCCAGCTTTATTGAGACCAATGTTCTTTACCGCAGTAAAAGACGCATTACGGAATCTCATATTGATCTGGCAAAAGAACACGGGTTTGGCTATGCCCCAATTGATATTCTGGATTCTGAAGGAGAAAAAGAGCTGTCAGTAAAGGGAAAATACTTTGATAAAATATATGTAGGCACTCATCTGGATAATTATGATAATCTGGTGATAGTCTCCCATTTCAAAGGACATGGTTTAGCCGGATTTGGTGGAGCAATCAAAAACGTGGCAATGGGCCTGGCTGCAATTCCAGGTAAAATGGCTATGCATGCCTCTTCAATGCCGGTCTATAAAGCTTCCCGCTGCATTTCCTGCGGTATGTGCGTGAGCCAGTGCCCTGTGAATGCCATCACTTTGGATCCTCTGGTTATCGACATGGATAAATGTATCGGCTGTGGCATGTGCATTGGCACCTGCCCTACATCTACAATGCGCGTTCCCTGGGGCAGTACGGATAATAATGTTTTTAATGAAAGACTGGTGGAATATGCCAGTGCAATCTCTCAGCACTACCCTGCGGTTTACATCAATCTGCTGATTAATATATCAAAAGATTGCGATTGCAGTGCCCGCGCAGCATCACCTTTCATTGATGATATCGGTATTCTGGCTTCCAGAGATATTGTCGCTCTGGAAAAAGCCTCCCTTGATCTGGTAAATAAAGCTTATGGACATGATGACACCTTCTCTGCTGTAAATGGAACCAGCGGAAAAGATCAAATTGAATATGCTGAAAAACTCGGTTTAGGCAATAGCAGCTATCAGCTCATTGATCTGGATAAATAGAGCAGCAAGCCTCATAACCTTCTTCGCGGAAATACAATTAATCAAGATCGGGAGGGTGAGGACTTAATATGATTTTGAATCGGGGCTGTTTCACAGCCCTCTTTATTGTATCCAGACCATCCCTGGTCTGGGTTTCTGTATTTTTTTTAAGATAACAGATAACACATTATTATACAGAAACTTATCTTTTATTTCAATTTTCACGGTCTCCTGACCAAGACCAGAATGGTCTTGATACGATGGGGCTTTGAAACAGCCCCGCTTTGCCGTAGTTACGCCCTTTCAGGGTGAAGATGAAAACAACAAACTGGAGAAATTTCGGCGGAGGATGCCAGTCAATTCCATAAAATTGATAAATATGATGGATATGCGCACTTTTATCTAGCCAAAATGGAAATTCTACAATGATATCATTCACTTAACTTGAATAGTCTCTACAGAATAAATCCGTTCTTTTCTTACATTGTCAGTGCTGTCCGTGACGTCCGTGGTTGATAATCTTTCAATTGGCTTCGGTTTATCCGAGTTAGGCTTTTGCAAAGAGTGCTAATCCCGATTTATCGGGATGAGTGCAGAGAAGTTAGAAAATGATCAGTGAATATTTTTTATATTTATTATCATTTTCTATCTTATTCTGTGCCAGAAACTTGGTGCTATTTGTGAAATCCTAACCTGGACAAGCCAGAACCAAAAAGGTTTACATTATAGCTT
>JAIPGP010000127.1 GCA_021735645.1 Candidatus Cloacimonadota bacterium | reverse complement strand
ATTATCTTAATTTGTATTTTTATTTCACTGACTATTTTATGCTTTGCAGACACTATCAACGTCCCGGAAGACCAGAGCACTATCCAGAATGGCATTAACGCTGCTGTAGATGGTGATACTGTATTGGTGCAGCCCGGAATATATCTGGAGAACATTAATTTCTCCGGGAAAAATATCAGACTCACTTCGCTGTATTCCACCATGCAGGATACCAGCTTTATATCCGGTACGGTGATTGATGGATATCAAGCTGGAAGTGTAGTCACGATAATCAGCGGAGAAAACTCTGATGCTGTCCTCTCTGGTTTCACTATCACAAATGGAAATTCTACTACTTATGGGGCGGGGATTTATATAGAAAACTCAGCTCCTTCTCTGGAAAATCTAATTGTGTCTAACAACACTTCCAACTGGGGTGGAGCAGGAATTTACTGCGAGCAATCTACAGTAACAGTCACAGATTCCTGGATTATTGGCAATGTGACAGATTCTAATGGGGGAGGTATAAAGGTATGGAACAGTACCCTTTATCTGGACAATTCTCTGCTAACTGATAACCAGGCAAATGGTTACGGGGGAGGAGCTATACATGTTGGACAATCTGATGTTACTGTCAATAACTCTATATTCAGAGATAATCTTGCTAATGGCAGTGGTGGAGCGATATTGTCTGATACTATGTATCTGGTGGATATATCTGATACGGAATTTTGCTATAATACAGCGTCTTTATATGGTGGTGCCTTGATGTCATTCAATTGTGACATTGTTTTGAATAGGGTGACTCTGCATCATAATACAGGCAATGAAGGTGGGGCTATATATGATTTTTATTCTGATATTGTAATCCAAAGCTGCACAATCGCCGATAATCAAGCTCTTGAATCTGCCAGCGCAATTGGTATGGCAAGTGGAAATCACTTAGTGCTTCTGAATACTATTGTGTATGATAATCCCGGAGTATCGTGGACTTGTGAAGTAGATGGAGTGATTCTGGCAGCCTTTTGTGATATTGAAGATTATGAACAATTCGTCTTTATCGAACCATTGGATAATGTGATTGATGAAAACCCCTCGTTTATTGATCACCCTTTATGTGATTATTACCTGCGGCAGGATTCTCCTTGTCATGACAGCGGGATTGACTGGTATCACTTTATTGCTGGTGATTTTGATATTGAACTTTCTGTGGAAGAATACATGGGTATTATGCCTGATATGGGTGCTTATGAATATTATGAAGTGAGCGATGATACTGATGTAACTATCCCCTCTGCTATATTGCAACTAAGCTGTTACCCTAATCCCTTCAATCCCGAAACCCGCTTTAATTTCCATCTCAATGAACCTGAATATGTAGATTTGCAGATTTACAACCTAAAAGGGCAGCTCATTAAAGTTCTTTGCTCAAAATCTCTATCTGCCGGAGAACATTATCTCTCCTGGAACGGCTCAAATAGTAAAGATCAAAAAGTTGCTTCCGGCATCTATCTGGCTATTCTATCAGCTGGCAATAAGCAGTCAGCTACTAAATTAGTGCTCATCAAATAAATCCTGTTTTGGAGAGCTTTATGAGAATTATCTTAATTTGTATTTTTATTTCACTGACTATTTTATGCTTTGCAGACACTATCAACGTCCCGGATGACCAGAGCACTATCCAGAACGGCATTAATGCTGCTGTAGATGGTGATACTGTATTGGTGCAGCCCGGAACCTATCTGGAGAACATTAATTTCTCCGGGAAAAATATCAGACTCACTTCGCTGTATTCCACCATGCAGGATACCAGCTATATCTCAGACACGGTGATAGATGGCAATCAGAATGGGACTGTAGTCTTGATAAATAGCGGAGAAAACTCAGATGCTGTAATCTCCGGTTTAACGATTACAAATGGTAATTCTCCTACTGGCGGAGCGGGTATGTATATAGAAAATTCGGCTCCCACGCTGGAAAATCTGATATTTCCAATAACACTTCCAACTGGAGTGGAGCTGGTATATACTGCTATCAGTCTACTATCACTCTCACAGATTCCCGAATAACGGGTAATATTACAGAAAGTAATGGTGGAGGTATGTATTTAAGGGAAAGTACCTGCTCTATGAATAATACTCTGCTGACTGCTAATCAGGCAGGTGGCTACGGAGGTGGTGCCATATACAGCACGCAGTCTTACGTAATAGTCGATAACTCTATTTTCAGAGAAAATCATGCCACCAATGGTGGGGCAATACTTTCTGATACATGGTATCTGATGGAGATAACTGATTCTGAGTTTTGCTATAATACAGCTTCTTATTATGGTGGAGCCCTAATGCCTTATGCCTGTGACACTGTTTTAAATAGAGTGACTTTGCATCATAACACTGCAAATGAAGGTGGAGCTTTATATAATTTTCATTCCGACATAGCAATACTTAGTTGCACAATCGCCGATAATCAAGCTCTTGAATCTGCCAGTGGCATTGGTCAGGCATCCGGAAACCATATTGTGCTGCTGAATACTATTGTCTATGATAATCCGGGAGTAGCCTGGACTTTTGAAGATGGCCAGATCCAGGCTGCCTATTGTGATATTGAAAATTATCGCCAGTTTAGCTTTATAAATGCCCTCACAAATGTGATTGATTCTGACCCGCTTTTTCTGGATCACCCTTTAAGCGATTATTTTCTACGCCCGGATTCACCATGTCATGATAGCGGGATTGACTGGTATCACTTTATTGCTGGTGATTTTGATATTGAACTTTCTGTGGAAGAGTATATGGGGATCATGCCTGATATGGGAGCTTATGAATATTATGAAGTGAATGGTTATGCGGATGATACTATCCAGTCTGCCTCTCTAAAATTATCCTGTTACCCCAATCCCTTCAATCCTGAAACCCACCTGAACTTTCATCTAAATGAACCTGAATTTGTCGATTTGCAGATTTACAATCTTAAAGGACAGCTTATTAAAGTTCTTTGCTCAAAATCACTCCCGGCAGGAGAACATTATTTCTCCTGGAACGGCTCAAATAGTAAAGATCAAAAAGTTGCTTCCGGCATCTATCTGGCTATTCTATCAGCCGGCAATAAGCAGTCAGCTACTAAATTAGTGCTCATCAAATAAATCCTGTTTTGGAGAGCTTTATGAGAATTATCTTAATTTGTATTTTTATTTCACTGACTATTTTATGCTTTGCAGATACTATCAACGTCCCGGATGACCAGAGCACTATCCAGAATGGCATTAACGCTGCTGTAGATGGTGATACTGTATTGGTGCAGCCAGGCATATATCTGGAGAACATTAATTTCTCCGGGAAAAATATCCGACTTACTTCGCTGTATTCCGCTACGCAGGATACCAGCTATATATCCGGCACAGTGATAGATGGTAATCAGAATGGGAAAGTGGTTATGATAAATAGTGGTGAAAATTCTGATGCAGTCCTTTCCGGTTTCACGATTACAAATGGTAATTCTCCTACTGGCGGGGCAGGTATGTATATAGAAAACTCAGCTCCCACGCTGGAAAATCTGATTATTTCCAATAACACTTCTAACTGGGGTGGAGCAGGAATATACTGCCATCAAGCTACTATTACGCTCACAGATTCCCGGATCACTGGCAGCGTAACAAACAGTAATGGGGGAGGTATAGATTTATGGAACAGTACCCTCTATCTGGATAATTCTCTGCTCTCTGATAACCAGGCGGATGGCTACGGAGGCGGAGCTATATATGTTGGTCAGTCTTATGTTACTATCACTAACTCTATTTTCAGAGATAATGTTGCTAATGGATGTGGCGGGGCAATACTCGCTGATACCATGTATCTGGTGGAAATCACTGATACTGAATTCTGCTATAATACCGCGACTTCGCAAGGCGGTGCCTTATTGTCATACAATTGCGACACTGTCTTAAATAGAGTGACTTTGCATCATAACACTGCTAATGAAGGTGGCGCTTTATATGATTATTGTTCCGATATCACAATACTTAATTGCACAATCGCTGATAATATGGCTCTTGAATCTGCCAGTGCAATCGGTATGGAAAGCGGAAACCACATAGTGCTGCTAAACACCATTGTTTATGATAATCCGGGAATCTCATGGACTCTTGAAAATGGCCAGATCCAGGCTGCCTATTGTGATATTGAAAATTATCGCCAGTATTGCTTTATAAATGCCCTCACAAATGTGATTGATTCTGACCCGCTTTTTATGGATCACCCTATGACTGATTATTTTCTGCGCCCGGATTCTCCTTGCCATGATAGCGGGATTGACTGGTATCACTTTATTGCTGGTGATTTTGATATTGAACTTTCTGTGGAAGAATACATGGGTATTATGCCTGATATGGGAGCTTATGAATATTATGAAGTGAATGGCGATGTGGATGATACTATCCAGTCTGCCTCTCTACAATTATCCTGTTATCCCAACCCCTTTAATCCTGAAACCAGCCTGAATTTCCTGCTGAATGAACCGCAACAGGTGAATTTAACTATTTATAACCTGAAAGGACAGCTTATTAAAACTCTCTGCCGGAAATCATTAGCGGCAGGTGATCATTTTATCTCCTGGAACGGTAGAAACCACCAAGGTCAGTCAGCAGCCTCAGGCATCTACCTGGCTATCCTCAAAACAGAGCAGCAGCAGTCAGCAGCAAAGTTAGTTCTGATTAAATAGAGAAGTCGATGTTCGTGAGACGGGAATAGAAATGTAATGTAAGATTATTTAACCACGGAAGACACTGACCACACGGAAAAAATTAATGTAACAAGAGCATCCTGCTCTTGGTTTTTCGATTCACGACTCACGATTTTCGACTCACGATTCACGACAAAAAAAATCTTACATAAAAGTTTTCTACTTGACATCTAATTCTGATTTAATAGTTGTCGATAAATAGATAAATAATTTTTTTTTAAGACACAGATTGGAGGCTTCAATGAAGAGAGTTTTGTTTTTAGTAGTAGTTATTGCAGTATTTTTAGGTGGATGTGCCACAGTTGACAAACCGGAAGTGAGAAATATAGAATCCATTCAACCGGAAATAAGCAAGACCCTGCTTGCAGAGGACGATTTTTCGCTAAAGCGTAAAGTGACAATTGTAAGATTTTCTAACGAAACACAGTATGGCAAGGGCAGTCTTTTTAAGAACGATGACGGCCAGATCGGCAGGCAGGCGATGGATATTTTGAGCACGAAATTGACCAAGACCGGTAAATTTCTGATGTTTGAGCGTCCTGAACTGGAAGGTTTTAATTTTGCTGAGGCAGATACTGCCGGTTTCACGCTGGCATCGGATTATATCATTGTAGGCTCAGTCTCGGAATTTGGCAGGGCAAATACCAGTGATGTAGGAGTATTTTCTCGAACCAAGAAGCAGACAGCACATGCCAAAGTGAATATCCGGCTGATAAATCTGAAGACTGGTCAGGTGATCTATGCCGAAGAAGGAAGTGGCGAGGCTTTTTCAGAAGTAGGGACAGTACTTGGCGCTGGCTCACATGCCGGCTATGATTCTTCTTTAAATGATAAAGCAATTGATGCCGCTATTTCCAAGCTGGTGAGTAATATTGTGGAAAACCTGCTGAATGAGCCCTGGCGGGCTTATATCCTGGATGTAAGTGATGGACAGATCATTATGTCCGGCGGTAAGTCACAGAATATCAAAGTGGGCGATAATTTCGCTTTGCTCAAAAAAGGCAAAATGATCAAGAACCCGCAAACCGGGATTGAGATAGAATTACCGGGAGAGAAACTGGGCGTTCTGCGGATAGATAGTTTGCTGGGCAGCAGTCTGGCAGATGAGATATCCATCTGTACTCTGGTGGAAGGTGACATGGGAGATGTACCTGTTACTGAGATGTATATCGCGGAAATTGAATAAGGGGAGGCATGATGAAAAAGATATTTTTAGGAAGTTTATTAGCAATCATACTGCTTCTTACCGGTTGCGCTTTTAATTATGATCGTGGTGCTGTTCAGCATGAGGAAACTGCCTATCTGAAATTGACAGGGAATCTGGAGAATGCTTATCTGGCAATTGATGATAATGCTCCGGTTATGATAGAAGAACCGGATAAGAATATTGTATATCAGATCGAGCCGGGAACGCATATAATTACTGTAACCAGGAATGGAGCAGTAGTGGTGAAACGCGAATTGTATTTTGATGATCAAATTACCAGGGAGGTAGAAGTAAGATGAGAAAATTAGTAATACTCATGTTTTTAGCTGTCGTCTTATTGAGCGGCTGCGTTAGTTCCCAATACTATTGGGGAAATTATTCCCATACGCTTTATAAATACAAAAAAGTGCAGGATGACGAGAATCTGGCGAAACATAAAGAATGTATCGAAAAGATCATCCGCAAATCAGAAGCGCAGTCAAAGAAAGTGCCACCCGGGATTTATTGTGAATATGGCTATTATCTGATCATGGAGGGCGAAACTGCCCTGGGAACAGAATATCTTGATAAGGAAGTGAGTGCGTATCCCGAATCAGAGGCATTTGTCAAGACTCTTAAATCGCAAATGGAACTGGAAAAGGAGCAATCTGATGAATAAGAAATGTATTATCATACTGGTGGGAATTCTGATATTATTAGCAGGCTGCAGCGTTAATCATCAAACGAAAGCGGAATATTTCCCTCTGATGTATTCTCAAAGACCTGTTACTGTTTTGATCTTACCGCCGGAAAACCTTTCTACTGCCCCGGAAGCTAAAGAATATTTGATGTCAACCTTAACCGAGACTTCCTGTGAAACAGGATATTACTTTCTGCCACTGGAAGTGACAACGCCCTTTCTGATCAATGAAGGGCTATATGATACAGAGATCATTTCGGAAAGCGTATACCCGCAATTTAAGGAATACTTCGGAGCTGATGCCGTATTAATAACCAGGATCATGGAATGGGATAAAACTTATGTTCTGGTAGCGGGTAAAGTAGTAGTATCGCTGGAATTTTACTTGAAATCCACTACTACCGGTAAAATTCTCTGGAACAGCCAGTGCCGGGTTGAGGTGGATACTTCCAGTGATAGTGATAACCTGCTGGGTCAATTGATAGAAACTGCTATTCAAACTGCTACTACGGATTATGTGCCTATCGCCAAAATGGCTGCTACCAAAGCCTATACCATTATACCGGTAGGTCAATATCATCCCCGCTATAATCTTGACCAGGATGATGACGTTGATAAGCTGCTAAAAAATGGCAAAGTGAAATAGAGAAGATTTTTTAGCCAGAGCAGGGTTGTATTTATAGCATCCTGCTCTGGTTTAATTCAAGAATGCAATGTAAGAATTATTAACCGCGAATAGGCTTCATAAATTACGCCCTATCAAGAAGCCGCTAATGCCGCAAAAGAATGTAATGTGTGTGGGAAATATTGAGGAGGAGATTTGGGCTAGATGGAAAATGCCTGGAGTTCACATATAACTTAATTTCAGTACTTTATAATAGAGTAAACTATAAAATCTGGCATCCCCCTGTTTTTTTTGTTTTCATAGCAGGAATTTTAATGATAATTGACCAGTTAAGTAGGACTTGCACCGCTGGCGGTACTCCGAAAGTGGGGCGAGAACTACGACCAATCAACTAATCTATTTCAAATTTC
>JAIPGP010000024.1 GCA_021735645.1 Candidatus Cloacimonadota bacterium | reverse complement strand
CGATACATTTTGAGAAATGCTTCATAGATGACATTAATCTGCCACACATATGTCAAGAAAATCTGAAAGTGTGCAGTATTATTGATATTATAAAGCATAAGTTGTTACAGGGGGTAGCGTGATGTTGAACAGTCTCTTTATATTCTCTTAAAGATTTTTCTTTTTTTTATTGACAGCATACAGAAAGCTTGAGATAAAAAGCCTAAGGGGTTGCTATGGGAAAATTGAAAATATTAGTTATTTTAATTTTAAGCATGCTGATTTTTTCCTGCGGGAAATCGCATCCTAAGTTGCGAATCGGCTTAAATGCTGACTATCCACCTTTTGAATACATCCAGGATCAGGTCTTAACCGGTCTCGATGTGGAAATGTCTTCTAAACTGGCAGAATTTCTCGGCTATGAAATCGAATTTGTCAAAATGGAGTTCGATGAACTGATACCAGCTCTGCTTAATGAAAAAATTGATTTGGCAGTTTCAGCCATCACTATCAACCATCAACGTCTGCAGATCATTGATTTTTCTATTCCCTATTTCTCCGCTGACCAGTCACTAATCGCTTCGGAAGACAAAAATATGAAAATTGAGGCTCTTGAGGATATTTCTGATTATACTATCGGCTTTCAGAGTGGCACTACCGGAGAATACTTCCTGCAATACAATATGGTGGAAACCGGCATACTGCCCTGGGAAAACCTCACAGCCTTTGATAATAATAATCAGGCGATCAGTGCTCTAATCAATAATCAGATTGATCTTCTCATTATGGATGACTCAGCCGCTAAAGCCTTTGCTAAGATTAAACCCCTCAAAATTGTCCATCTGATTAAAACTGATGAACAGTATGGTATTGCCATGAGAAAGGACTACTCACTTAAAAATGACATTAATGAAGCTCTGACTCAAATTATTAATTCTAATTACTGGACTACGTTAGTTACTAAATATCTGGGAAATTAGGAGAGAGAAATTTTTAAAAAGCCGCTGTGATCTCACAGCGGCTTTCTTATTTTATTATTTACCTAAAGTAGCTACCATCACGGCTTTGATCGTATGCATCCGGTTTTCCGCTTCATCAAATACCACTGATTGCTCACTCTCAAATATCTCATCACTCACTTCCATCTCAGCTACTCCAAATTTTTCATTGATCTTAGCTCCCATCGTGGTGGCAGTGTTATGGAATGAAGGTAGGCAGTGCATAAATATTGTATCTGCTTTTCCGGTCATATTCATCATCGCTCTATTTACCTGATAAGGTAGAAGCAGCTTTAACCGCTGTTCCCAGACTTCATCGGCTTCGCCCATAGATACCCATACATCAGTGTAGATCACATCAGCATCTTTCACACCTTTTTGGATATCGGCTGTAATAGTTATCTTTGCTCCTGTCTCCAGGGCTATCTCCTGACAGATATCCACCAGACTTTCCTCGGGCTGCACTTCCGCTGGCGCTACTATCCGTATATCCATGCCCAGCTTGGCTCCGCCTACCAGCAGACTGTTTCCCATATTATTTCTGCCATCACCCACATACACAAACACCATCTCATTAAAAGGTTTCTTAAGATGTTCACTGGCAGTAAGGAAATCTGCCAGTACCTGAGTAGGATGAAATTCTGTGGTGAGACCATTCCACACCGGTACACCGGCATATTTACCTAATTCTTCCACTATCTCCTGACCAAAACCGCGGTATTCGATGCCATCATACATTCTGCCCAACACTCTGGCTGTATCTTTCATGGTTTCTTTATAGCCTATCTGACTGCCCGAAGGTCCCAGATAAGTAACATGCGCACCCTGATCATAAGCTGCCACTTCAAAGGCACAACGCGTCCGGGTAGATGCCTTCTCAAAGATCAAGGCTATGTTTTTGCCTTCAAGACGTGGCTGCTCAATACCGGCATACTTTGCTTTCTTCAAATCGCGTGCCAGTTCAATCATAAACTCGATTTCTTTCGGACTGAAATCAAGCAGCTTCAAAAAATTCCTGTTTCTTAAATTAAAAGCCATTGCTAACTCCTTATTATCTCTTTATCTATTGCCAAAAAATTAGGTAGCATATATCGGGCAAGAATTTTCACTTAATTATGAATAGATTGCAGGTTTTCTTTGCTGTGTTTACTATGTTCACTGCATTTACATCGTTTACAGAGATTGATAAAAAGGGCAGACGCATAGGTCTGCCCTTTAGATAAGATTTTTTATTTAGTCCAGGATGATCAGTTTTTTGGTGGCAGTACGGTTTTCATTTTGCCAACGGGCAAAATAGATGCCGCTGCTTACTGATCTACCCTGTCTGTTTTTTCCATTCCAGGTAGTTGTGTTTGACCTTTGAGCTATTTCCAGACTGGCGATCTTCTGTCCTTTCAGGTTGAATATTTTCAGCTCTCCCCCATCTGCTCCTTCGATAGAGAAAATTAACTGATTGCGGGAGCTACTTGGCACAAAGGGATTGGGATAGGAAATCAAAGTTATATCTGCCGGACTAACGATATCATCCTCATCAGCAGGTACAACTTCAGGGATAATGCCAGGTCCGCCATAAAAGCCCAGATCATTACGGATAGTACCCAGAGCAGGATACAGAGCATAGCCCGGGTTCTGGCTGTCTTCCAGGTCGTTATACTCCTCCGCAGGATCTCCGGCATCTATGGCTGGTGAATCCGGCTGAAGATGCCAGTCTGACAGCAGAGCATCATATTCTGTGCCACTCACAGGAGAAGGAGACATAAAAAGCGGATCAGCATAAAAATTACTGTCACCCGGTAAGGTCTGAGAACTCAGATTATAATCAAGTCTCATAGCACTCAGGTCACCCAGGAAAACATCTTCCTGATCGAGGAGAATATTATTAAAAAATCCGGGCGTGGATTCATCTACAAATATGGCGGCGATAGGAGCATCATTATAGGCTATAATGTTATTCATGATCAGAGGTTCTGAGCTTTCGCGGATAACCAGTGCCCCCGCCATACTGCCATCATTATTGGCGATGATATTATTACTGATAATCGGGTAGGAAGACCTTAGAGCTATTCCACCGGTCATGCTGGAGGAATTATTGATGATCATATTGCCATGAATAAGAACATCTTCGCAGCCCAGAAGATTTATTGCAGCACCCAGAGAGCCGCTCACATTGCCATAAAAAACAGAATTGAGAATCTCTATTGAAGCATAACTGGCATTTACGGCACTCAGATTCGTATTTGTGATATGAGCATATTCGATTCGATTATCAAGGAGTGAATTAAGCAGCTTGATTCCTTTCCAGGTAGAATCGGAAGTGAGGATCACCGGCTCTTCTGCGCTTCCGGCAATATCGATTCTTCCATAGACATTGATCTTTTTATTGTAATCAACTACTATTTCTGTCCCCGGTTCTATAACTAATTCGCCATAATAGGGAATAGAAATGTCATTCACGATGTGATAAGGATTAAATTGCGGACTCCAGACGCCCAATACAGTGCCTTCCACAGCGTCAGTATCCAACACAGTAATAAGTTCAGTAAAGAGCTTCTCTGCCCGGCTCTCACCATCTGAGATCATCAGCTTCACATCATATACACCCGGCTGCTCAAATACCCAGTAAGGATTTTCTTCATTGGAATCTATGATACCGTCATTCTGGAAATCCCATTGCCACATTGTGATATTTTCTACAGGGAAGGAAGCATTCTGGAAATATACTCCCAGACTGGCAGGACCGGAATTAATATTCACCAGCACTTCCGGTATTAGCTGAGTTATCCCGGTTTGAGCAGACTGCAGAATTTCTCTGGTTCGCATATCCTGAACGATCACCACAGCTCTGAGCGAAGTGAGTTCATAATATCCACTATCAGGGAAAAGCTTCTGCAAACTGATGCTATCACCGGATTCTGAGATCGAAAGCGTATCATTGAAGGAATTAAGTACCAGAGAAGAATAATTGCTCAGATCATGCTGGGTGAGAGCAAATATAACATTTATGCTATCTGTAGCAACTGAGTCCTCCAGAGAAATATCCGCTGTGATACGGTAATTATTATCGGTGTCAAAACCAAAATGCAGATCGATGTCCCAGGGCGTTTCCATGCCAGTAAGCTGATCATAAAAATCAGCATATTGCGTAACAGCTTCATCTTCACCTATATAGGACAAATTGCCTCCGAAAATACCAGTGGGAAATGTTTCTCCACCATAGAACTGAAAGCGGTCATCTGCACCAGGAGAAGCGGGATCGCTCATCTGCCAGATAAGCGGAATCAGGTCATCATGCTCTAAGGCAAGCTGGATTAAGGCGTCACGCGCCAAACTGTAATCCCCGCCTCAGCCAGTGCAGATTTCAGAATATACTTCTCCAGTTACCTGCCGGACAGCAGCCGTAAGCAGCATGCTGGTGAATAGCAGCATCGCTATAAGTGTCAATTTTATATACTTCATCAAACCTCCATATAAAAACGGGGACTTTTCAGTCCCCGGCTTCGTATCCATATTTAATTCTTTTTCTATTTCATCAGGACTATTTTCTGGAAAAATTTTCCAGAGCCATTATTAAACATAACGAAATATACACCAGAAGCAAATTTTTCAGCATTCCAGATAATTTGATGATTACCGGCATCGAAGTGTCTATCTGCAAGGGTTTCAATCAATTGACCCTTGATATTATACACTTCTAAACTACCATTTTCTGCTTCAGATAAATTAAAGCTCAGGTTTGTGCTGGGATTGAAGGGATTTGGATAAGCCTTGATATCCAGTTTTACGGGTACAATGTTTTCCGGGTCGGTATCAGTTAAGCCATAATCGGGGAAGCCATACCAGCCGAAAGCACCCATGTCATTTCTGGATTCATCCAGGTCATTATAGTCCAGATCAGGATTTCCAGCATCAATGCAGGGGGAGCCAGCAAGAAACTGCCAGTTGGCGGTCATGCCATCAAATTCTGAGCCATCACCTTCGGAAGGATTTATGAACATGGGGTCTGCATCAATATTACCCTCTCCTGTATATCCACCAGGCAGGCAGGAATACATGACAGTGGCAGAACTGGCAATATTATAAAACACATCTCCACTGGTGCAAACTATACAATTATTCAGGGAAAGTTGTGAATTAAAGAGAAAAAATGTCCCATTAACTGCACTGTTACCGGCTATGGTGTTATTAGAGAGCACAGGAGCGGAATTTTGTTTAATGCTGAAGGCACCTGCATTTGCTGAAGTATTATTAACAACAATATTATTATTAACAAATGGATAAGAGTTCGTCATGCAAATTCCGGCTGTCATTCCTGAACTGGTATTATTAGCGATAAGATTACCGGAAATCAGGATATCAGCAACATCAAGAAGCTCTATTGCAGCACCCAGAGCACTACTGGAATTATGGTGGATGAGATTATTAATAATATCACAAACAGAATTATCAAGATAGATTGCGGATTCAGTAGCACCTGTAATCTCGCACCAGGCAATGATATTTTCCTCGCTGGAATCCATGATATGCACCCCAGCCCAGTCACTTTCTGTGCGGAAAACAATCATCTCAGAATCGCGAGCATCTGCGATTAATTGACCTTTTATCAGTAATTCCGCCCCGTTTTCCAATATAATTACTGTTCCGGGTTCTATTTCAAGTACACTTCCCTGGTCAACCAGCAGATCACCCGTTGCCAGATAAGGACTCAACTCGCTATGCCAGCAGCCGGAAACACTTCCTTCGGCTATTGCATCTTCAGTAACAGTTACATATCCGGGCATTGTAACTTCATTGAATTCTCCATTCATTCCGACGCGAAGAGTAACATTATAACTCCCTGGTGTATCATATACATGAGTGGGGTTCTCAGCAGTATAATCATAAACTCCATCTCCATCAACATCCCACTCCCAGGTCTGGATTCCGTTTGCCGGATATGAACTGCTGGTGAAATTAACTGCCAGAGAGGGAGGTCCGGTTTGTACATTACTGCTTATAATGGATAGCAGACCATTAAACTCAGATTGAGCAGCCTGCAATATCCGATAGTCGCTATTATAAGTCTGAATGAGTACGACTGCCTGTATATCTTGAACTTCCCAGACTTCATTCCAGGTAAAACAATGACTAAAACTGCCAGTTTCGCCAATAGTCGTCAAATAAAAATCCTCGTAATCATATTGGACTACTGAGCAGAAATAATCATTGTCCTGATGCCATTTAATGATGTAAACAATCTTGTTGTTTGCGGTTGTGATATTCTCTGTAAGCAGCACATCTGCATTAATTTCCAGATTCCCGACCTCATCAACTCCTAATCCAACCGTGAGTTCCAAAGGACTATCTTCTTCTACTAATTGATTATACAAATCCAGATAATAGGGATACATGGTGGAAGTATTTCCTCCAATGATCTGTTCATAACCATTCCACTGCGAATGTGGGATGCCATTAAGTCCATACATTGACCCTCGGGGATTATATCCGGGACTAATCCCTGGACTATCACCCTGCCAGATCAAGGGTATAAAATATTCGGCTTCAGAATTTTCATCTAAATCCAGCAAACCTTGCCGAGCTGATGGGCAGTATGGTCAGGAAGTGGCAGTAAATACTTCGCCTACAACAGAAATCTGGGTAGCAGACAACCGGATCATTGAACTTAGTAATAGAAGTA
Organism: Candidatus Cloacimonadota bacterium; assembly: GCA_021735645.1. Lineage (GTDB taxonomy): Bacteria > Cloacimonadota > Cloacimonadia > Cloacimonadales > TCS61 > Stygibacter. The sequence goes on along the minus strand of JAIPGP010000024.1, from coordinate 35,244 downwards.
AGGCAAAAAGTTTTTTTAACATCATTTCGTTCTCCTCAACAAATAATAATGAAATACAAGCAATAACCTTATTTGTAATTAGCAGATAAAAAAATCCCCAACAGGTTATTCACCTGACAACTTTTATATAGAAAACAAAGCTGTCAAGATTATACTTACGAATAATCCTATTGGGGATAACTATCACATCAGAAGCTGATTAATTGCTCCAGATGTTTTCTATTATATTATTTCATTAGAATTAGCTTCTGGAACCTGTTTTCAGAACCACTACTGAGTTTCAGGAAATATACACCGGAAGCAAAATTATCAGCATTCCAGGTGATTTGATGATTACCGGCATCAAAGTGTCTATCTGCCAGAGTTTCTATCATTTGACCCTTGATATTATAAACTTCCAAACTGACATTTGCTGCCTCAGATAAATTAAAACTCAGGTTTGTGCTGGGATTAAAAGGATTAGGATAGGCAATGATTTCTAATGGAGCCGGCACAATAGTTTCCGGGTCAGTATCAGTTAAGCCATAATCGGGGAAGCCATTCCAGCCGAAAGCACCCATATCATTTCTGGTATCATCCAGGTCATTATAAATCACATTAGGATCACCGGCATCAATGCATTCTGAACCGGCAAGAAGCTGCCAGTTGGCAGTCATGCCGTCAAATTCTGAGCCATATCCTTCGGAAGGGGCTATGAACATGGGATCTACATCGATATTACCCTCTCCTGTATATCCGCCAGAGAGACAGGAATACATCACTGTTGGTGTACTGGCAATAGCTGCAAATACATTACCTTCAGACTGAACAATGCAGTTTACGAGTGTTGGCTGGGAATTAAAGAGCAGGAAAGCTCCGTTCACACCAACATTGTTTGCTATTGTGTTATTTACAATAACGGGTGCTGAATTCTGCTTAATACTAAAAGCTCCTGCAGTACCAGCAGTGTTATTGACTACCACATTATTATGAATACTGGGGAAACAATTGGTCATGGAAATACCGCCAGTAAGACCCGAGCTGGTATTATTAGCAATCAGGTTTCCTGCTATCTCAATGTCCATAACGTCCAGTAGCTCAATGGCAGCCCCCAAAGCTGAGCCGGAATTGTGATGAATCAGATTATCCATAATAGTACAATCCGAGTTCTCTATGTATATAGCAGACGCAGTAGCTCCGGTGACTTCACACCAGGCAATAATATTTTCTTCCATAGAATCTTTGATATGAATCCCAGTCCATTCGCTTTCAGTGCGAAAAACTATCATCTCCGAATCACGGGCATCGGCAATCAATTGCCCTTTCACCAGAAATTCAGCTCCATCTTCCAGGATAATCTCTGTGCCAGGTTCGATTACCAGCAGGTTACCAGGCTTCACCAGTAGATCACCGGTAGCCAGATAAGGACCAAGGTCACTGTGCCAGACACCAGAAACTACACCTTCAGCAACAGCATCTTCCGTGACAGTGATGTAACCAGGAATGGTTACTTCATTATATTCGCCCTCCATGCCGATCCGCAGGGTAACATCGTAGCTTCCCGGAGTATCATACATATGAGTTGGATTTTCTTCCGTATAATCATAAACTCCATCACCATCTACATCCCATTCCCAGGACTCAATCCCTGTAAGAGGATATGATACGCTGGTGAAATCTACAGCCAGTGAAGGAGGTCCGGATTGAACATTGCTGCCGATAGCGGCAACCAGTCCTGTAAGCTGAGCTTGACCAGCCTGCAGAATAGCATGATTTCCACTGTAGGTCTGTACCATTGCTACAGCGGTGAGGTCTTCTATTTCCCAGGCAGCATTCATTGGAAAGCTGTAACTGTATGTGCCGGTTTCACCCGTAGAAGTAAGACTAAAATCTTCATTAGCATAACCAACCACAGTGCAAAAATATTCTGCATTCTGATGCCATTTAATTATATATACTATTTTATTATTAGTAGTAGTGATATCTCCAGTTAATTCTACATTTGCCTGAACCAGGAGGTCACCATTATTATCAAACCCAAGACCTACCAGCATTTCTACCGGACTTACATCATCAACTAACTGATTATACATATTGATGTAAGAATTATACATTGTGGATCCGCCTCCACCCACAATTTCCTGAAATCCGCCCCATTGGGCATGAGGAATTCCACCTACGCCATACAATGTACCGCGGGTACTATACCCAGGACTGGGCCAGGCGCCGTCACCCTGCCAGATCAAGGGAATATAAAATTCTGCATCTGGGTCATTTTCCACATCCAGCAAACCTTGCCGGGCTGATGGGCAGTAACCTCACCATGTCTGGGTGAAAACTTCACCCACTACCCAGATCTGCGTAGCAGAAAGCAGGGCAAATAAACCAAGGATAAGCACAATCAATAATTGTTTCTTCATTTTAACTCCTTTCAGACTATTTTAATAATATCATCTTGTGTTCAGAAGTATGAACACCAGCTTTCAGTTTTGCCAGATAAACACCGCCAGCCAGACCTTCTGCCTGCCAGAATATCTGATGCTCACCTGCGGATAACCAGCCATCTTGCAGAACAGCAACTTCCTCTCCGCGGATATTGTAAATTATCAGGCTCACTGATTCATCCTGCAGCAGGTTGAATCTTAGAGTAGTAACCGGATTAAAAGGATTCGGATAATTACCGGTTATCTCTATTAGAGGAGAAACTTCATCAGATATCACAGCATTAGAAGGTAATCCCTCGCCGGTTACGTCTATAAAGAAAGTAGGGTAATCCACCAGCGAAGTGGTAACTATCATAATATCAGAATATTCACCCGCCTGTTGAGGTGCAAAAGTGATTTCCACCTCTCCTATGGAGTGAGCTGCTACATTATAATCTGCCGGGGCAGTGAATCCTACGGGTGGAAAGATCATCCCGGTTAGTTCTGTATTGCCATAATTGAATAACTGAATGGTTTGAGAAGCTGTTTCGCCAACCATAACAGGATCAAAATCTATAGATTCCACATGCAGCGGAACTACGGCTTCAGATACTATCACACGCCCGGCCTGTAAAATCTGGTAATTGGGCGATAATGTCTGCACCAGTACATTGACAGTGAGATTATCTATATTATATCCGGAGGTGTTTAATGTATGCACAAAAGTTCCGGTGCTGCCAATTTCTGTAAGATCAAAAGTATATTCATCATAAGTGACTACTGAACAAAAGTAATCATTAGTCTGATGATTGGTTACAATAAAGATCACTTTATTATTTGTTGTGCTGATATCCCCGGTAACTGTGATTTCTGCTGTTGCAGTTTCGTAACCGGGATCAAGGATAACTTCGATTTCCAGAGGACTTTCCCAGCTCACCATGGCATTATAGCGAGAACGGTATTGTGAAAACATCGTGCTTCCGCCTCCACCGACTATTTCATAAGTGCCACCCCATTGTGAATGAGGTATTCCACCTACTCCGTAGATATTGCCTCTCTGTGTATAATGAGGACTGGGATAAGAACCGTCCCCCTGCCAGATGAGAGGAATAAAATATGGGGCTTCAGGGTATTCTTCCAGATCTGCCAGCCCAGCCCGGGCTGATGGACAATAACCTCACCAGGTTTGAGTGAATACCTCACCTACAACCCAATACTGACTTGCTGATAAAACTAAAATGCTCATAAAAAATAATGAAATGAATAATTTTCTCACGTACCCTCCTATTTTATTAAAATCATTTTACGCGTATATGAATCTTGAGCCACATTTAATTTGTACAAATACATTCCACTGCTCAAATCATGATTCTGATTATCTTTGCCATCCCAAATGATGTAGTGCTCTCCCGCTTCCTGTCTTGATTTCCCGAAACTTCTCACCAGCTCGCCTTTGAGATTATAAATACTCAATTCTGCTGTAGTACCGCTGCTAAGATTATAGGTTATTGTGGTTTCAGGATTAAAGGGATTGGGATAGTTGTGACCCAGAACTGCTGCTGGAATGATCTCATTATCATAAACATCTACAAAATCCTCTGTCCTGAAGGTGAAATCCTGTCGAATATTATCAATTCCTGCTGCAGACCAGAATAAGGTGATGTCTGCACTTCCCGGACTGCTGTTGTAAATTACTGAGATATCAATCAATATCTCTGTCCCCGATACAAAATCAAAACTCCAGGGAAAAATGGGGAAATGACATAACGCATCTTCATAATCATGACACCACATAATTTGCCAGCCCGCAGGTATTTCACTGGTTTCCATGTGAATTGTAAATTCCTCGGTGCTGCCTGTATTGGTTACATGAAGCGTATCGGAAACAAATTCAACAGTTGATCCATTATAAGCAGGACCAACCAGGTTATAATTATAGCCTGGAGTAAATTCCAGATCAGCGAAAAGCAACAGAGTTGACAATAGTGTAAATAAAATAAACAAATTTTTTCTCATAATCTCCTGTATCTCCCTTATTATTACTCTTTCTATTCTTGCTTAGCTTTTTTTATAAGCTAATGAATATTTATCTTTATGCAATTTTTATTCCTCGGTTAATATTCAAATCTAGCAACTAATTTCAAGCCCTCTGCTGCTGAGCTGATTATCCCGCCGGCATATCCTGCTCCTTCCCCGATTACATACAGGTTTTCAGCACCTTCACTTTGCATATTGGGCTGTCGCAAAATTCTCACTGGCGAGGAGGTTCTCGTCTCCGGAGCTATCAACACACCCTTGGTTGCAAAGCCCTTATAACGCTTATTCCAGTACTTTAATGCCTCTCCAATTGTCCGGGTTATCCCGGATTCATATATTTTGTTCAGATCAGTAGTAATAGTTCCTGGCAGAAATGTTGTTGGAACCGGCATTTTGTTTTTCGGTTTATAAATGAAGTCTATCGCTCGTTGAACCGGAGCCAGATAGCTGCTGGTCAGTTTAAAACATTTTTTTTCGATCATTTCCTGATACTGCATACCCGCCAGAGGTTCACTGCCAAATGTTTTTTCATCAATAGGAGTAACAATTGCCGAATTAGCATATTTCCCTTTTCTTTTTGACCAGCTCATTCCATTAGTAACTAAGCCATTTTTTTCGCTGGCAGCGTTTACTACAATGCCTCCCGGGCACATGCAGAACGAAAACACGCTTTTATTTCCAATCGCAGCTTTAATTCTGTATTCTGCTGCTCCGGTAATATCAATATTGGTTTTATCGCCATAGAAAAGATAGTTAATAAACTCCTGTTCGTGTTCTATCCGAAAACCCACAGCAAAAGGTTTACTCTGCAGGGGTATCTTGTTTGCCAGCATTCTGAAGAGCTCCCGGGCAGCATTTCCCGGTGCCAGAATTACTATTTCCGGACTGTATTTTTCTCCATTGATCGTGATATCTCTCACCCCGCCATTCTCTACAGTGATATCTTCTAACTTGTGTTTCCAGTGGAATTCACACCCTTTATCTACCAGATATTCCCTGATAGCCGTAACTATCAATTTCAGTTTATCTGTTCCCAGGTGAGGATGAGCATTGATCAAGATGTCCGGACTTGCCCCGAACTGCACTAGATATTCCAGTACTTTATGGGTATAAAAATCCTGATTGCGGGAAGTGAGTTTGCCATCAGAAAAAGTGCCTGCTCCTCCTTCCCCATTCTGAACATTGCTTTGCGTATCCAAAATCCCTTTCTGCCAGAAATTTCTGATACTTGCCTCCCGCTCAATGATAGTATCTCCCTGATCAAATATAATCGGGCAAAAACCCTTATCTGCCAGAGCCAGGGCAGCGAATAAACCGGCAGGTCCTGCTCCGATTATCACCGGTTGTTTGTCATTAAGTTTTTGGTCAATTTCAATGTATGGTAATTTCTCTTTGAATTCCAGCAGGTCAGGATGACTGGGGTATTCACCCTTTACTTCTATCAAGGCAGAATATTGCCAGACTAAATTATTACGACGCCGGGCATCGAGAGACTTTCTCCTGATTTCACAGGATACAAGTTCCTGATGCCCCAGCTGCAATTTAGTACAAATTTCTTTTTCTATATCCAGCGTTTTATCAACTGGTATCGAGATATTACGTAAAAGCTTCATATCCCTCTATTTGATCATCATCATTTTTCTGGTCTGCTGCCAGTTCCCTGCTTTAACCACAGCAAAATATAATCCGGAAGCTGTCTGCCTGCCCAGAGCATTTCTGCCATCCCACACCATACTGCCATTACCATTAAGCCCTGTCCAGCTCTTCACAAGCTGACCTTTCAGGTTATAAATACTCAATTCACCGCGGGCATTTGCCGGGAGCTGATAGGCAATTGTAGTTTCCGGATTAAAGGGATTGGGATAATTGCTCAATGTATAAACCAGAGAAATATTATCCTCATCTTCACCGTTAGTAGGTCCCATCACGCCATATACGCACCACACGCTTTGTGCCGTCTCAGATTCGTCCAGTGTGCAGCTATGATTCTCATCAAATCCGGCTTCCAGGTCTTGTCCATCTATAGCAAACTTAAAATTCAAATAACGGTATGCCCCTTCCATAAAGTTGATATCGGTTGTCCAGATAGTACCTTCATGTAATGTTAGGGGATAATTATGAGCCGCAAAATCCCAGTCCAGCGGAGCTACACTGCCACACACTGCCACTGAATCAAACACTGTATCTTCCATATCTACATAGATAGTTAAAACCATGCTTTGAGTTAGATAATCTGCCGGATTAGCATTATTGAAAAAATCTATGGGCAATATCATCTCAGTAACAGAATCATCCAGCAGGTAACTGCGGTTTTCAATATCTTCATATACTCCGTCATTCAGATACTTATACTGCTGATTAAGAGGAGAACCAGCCGGGATCAGGATATCAATTGTATATACCATATCATTATCATCATCTGTCATTATATCATCAGTAATATTCCAGCTGTTGAATGATCCGGCAATGGTGATTTCTCCCACTACCGGCAGCAGTGATACATCTACTGAATAAGTAACAGTCACATCCTGAGCACTGCCAGGATCAATAATATAGTCAGTCTGTCCACTCACATTACCATCATCGTCAACCGTATATTCCAGGTCATCACCTTCTATCAGCCAGATTCCCCATTGCGAGCCGTCATCTTCTATGGCACCCCAGGTATGCATCCCATTAGGAATATCTTCCACCAGTACAGTCCACACATGATCACTCGCAACGGCATCAGGAGCTACGCCATCATCCATCATTTGATGTAATACCCATCCATCAAAAGAGCTTTTAAATTTTATATCCAGATAGCTCTCTGTACCATCAGTGATAGTGAAAACCACATCAGCAAACACGCTGGGCAACTGCTCATCATTATACCAGTGACCCACAATATTCTCACCGGCAACTACTGTGTATTGCCGGTTTGGTCCGCCGCCCGGAAATTCAGAAGTATTCCAGCTGCCATTGATCCTGAACTTATATTCACACAAAAAACCAACTTCAAGACCAGTTACTGTCATCTCATAAATCCCGTCTTCATCAAGGTCTTCTCCTACCATAGGCGTTGCGCCCCATTCATTAAAACTTCCAGCAATATCCACAAAATCAACTTCCGGATCAAAATTATCCAGTACTATCTGATAATTCATATTCACCAGAAAAGTTACATCCTCTGCCCAGATAACAAGTGCCATACTAAAAATTATTAATAATGCTAAAAACCGTTTCATATTCACCTCCATATTAATTTAAATACTTCAATCTAATTCTAATATCCAAGATAAACAACCTCACACTTATTGTCAAATTTTTATAAACCCTAAGCCGGCATTTCTGCAAGTTTTTTCCAGAAATACATCATCTGCCAGGGACAGACCTATGTGTCTACTGAAATCGATTTAAAGCCATATAAAATCCTGCTGCTGCCTTCATAACAATTTTATTGTCAAATTAATCAGCTTTTAAGATAATTGTCGATGTAATGATGATATCTGAAAAAGAAAAAAAGAGGTAACAAAAATGAAAAGATTATTAATTTGTCTCGTGATTATTTTTGCCCAGATTGCTGTATTGACTGCTCAACCTGAACCTGATAATGAAAAGATAAACACCACCACCGCTGCAGAACAGGGAGATGCAGAAGCCCAATTCCGCATGGGAAAAAACTATTATTATGGAATTGGTGTCGAGCAGGATAATTATGAAGCCGTAAGGTGGTATAAACTGGCAGCAGAACAGGGACACGCAGATGCTCAGTACAACCTGGGCAGCTGCTATGATTTTGGCGAGGGAGTGGAAGAGAATTTTCTGGAAGCCGTCAAATGGTACAAGCGATCTGCTGAGCAGGGGAATAGCTCCGCTCAAAACGAGTTAGGACTATGCTATGAATATGGAACCGGGGTAATTCAAGACTATGATGAAGCATTTAAATGGTATAAATTAGCCGCTGATCAGGGAGATGCCTTAGCTCAGGGAAACCTGGGATATTGCTACGAATATGGAATTGGTGTTGCTATAGATTTTGCAGAAGCAGTGAAGTATTATAAGTTAGCTGCCTATATGGGAATTGCCTCAGCTCAACTTAACTACGGTCTTTGTTTTGAATATGCTACCGGTGTAGATCAAGACTATACGGAAGCCTTTAAATGGTATAAACTATCTGCTGAGCAAGGGAATGACACAGCCCGGTATAATCTTGCCTGTTTCTACGCAGTCGGAAATGGTGTGGATAGAGATTATCTGGAAGCTTTTAAATGGTATTCAATAGTCAGCTATACTACCTCAGGTGATTTATTTGAAGATGCAGTCTATAATATGGATTTAATTCGTGATAAACTAACTCCTTCACAAATTGAGCAGGCTGGCATAGACGCACATGAAATACTGGGCTGGTAATCACTTCTCTGAGTAAATAGGAGCAGAAAAGCAAGTGACTCTGAAGAGTGGACGCTGATTCCACACAAATCAGTTAGTCAGTCCATGTCGCTCAAAACTCTTGCCCGGAGTACCGTTCAAAAGTCCTGACTTACTTACCAGAGATTACTTTGCAACAGAGAGAAGAAAAAGTTACAAAACAGTTGTTTTGTTTTATTGAGTTAACTATTTTTTAAGGAGTAAATTCCAGGGAAACCACAGGGAGAGAGGAGAGTAATTAAAATTAAGTGTAATTATCATTAAGAGCGTATTTGACGTGACTTATAGAGAAATATGGAATAGATTTAAGTGACATTAAGTGTTAGAAAATTTAAAATAGTTGGGATTAGTACGGCTGTTTATGAATTATTTGACAGATTTGACTTAGTGGACAGGGCGGGTTTAGCGGACGAAGCAAATTTGGGAATGTACTTGACTGTCTGACCGTAAGGTTGGAAACTGATATTCGAATAATCTGGAGGTGGGTTTGAGAAGACATATTGTAATATTTATCATGATTGTAGTTTATAGCGGATTGGGAGCATTTGTGATACCGTATTCGGAAAAAGAGTTAAGGGATGAGACTAATCATCTGACAGATTTTGTGCGGATTTCACCGGATGACTCGGCTGCTATGCCTTTGCAGACAGATGTGTGGCTGTGGCATGATTGTGAGAATCTGTATGTGCTATCCGAATGTGAAATAAATGATAATTTTGATGAAGGAAGAGTGGCAGCTCCTGATGAATGGGTAGAAGGTGATTTCTTCAGGATCCAGATCATAACAGATGTAAAGAATTATTATGCCTATATGTTCTACACCTATCCTTTGGGAAATCACTATGACTGTATCCGCAAATCGAATATGAATACGGATACTGGCTGGAACAGCGATTATCGCAGTGAAAGCAGCTATTCAGACAGCTTATGGAAGAGTGTGATGACCATACCTTTTAAGGATTTACGGTTCTGGGGCAGTCCGCCTTATAACTGGAAAATAATTTTGACGCGGTATTTTCAAGAGGATGAGACTTTTTATTCCTTACCATATGGGACAATAGAAATGGGCAAGGATTATTACCGGACAGCTTATGACGTTACATTGAATGAAGAAATAGCCAGGGACAAGAACTATAAGATAGCACCTTATTTTGTGAAGAAATATGATCTGGTGGAAAAGGAAGATTCATTTGATCCTGATAATATCGGGCTGGATTTTTCTTATAATCCCACCTCAGCAACAAAATTGAAGCTGAGCTTTAATCCTGATTTTTCTGATATACCGATGGATAATGTGGAGAATAATTATAATAGCCGCTATGAGCCCAGTTTTGAGGAAAACAGGTATTTTTTTATTGAGGATCTGGATGTTTTCGGAGTGGAAGATAATCTATTTTATTCGCGGCATATCAGGCAGCCGCAGTATGCCGTGAAACTGACTGGGAATACGGAGCATTTTTCCTATGGTTTTTTATCTGCAATGGATAAAGAAGTGAAGGAAAATGGAGAAGTGCTTTTTAGTGATGATATTTACAATATGCTGGCATTTAAACCTAAATGGAAGGATTTGCATATTCAAATGACACTGCTGAACCGGATGAATGAAGATTGTCATAATGAAGTACTTGTGATAAATCCCAGCTGGGAATTCAGGCATAATCAGTCATTATGGTGTGAATTAGATGTTTCTTACAAAGATAGCAAAGAAATAGAAGTTCGCAAAGGATATACGCTTAATTGCGGATATAATGGGGAAAAGGGTGATTTTGACTGGTCACTTAATGGTACTCGTCGCAGTGAGGATTTTGATGCTGATATGGGGCTGGTCTATATCCGTGATTTCACAGCTATGAATGCCACCATTTCTTATGACGATGACCCAGACGGGGAAATCCTGAAGAAATACGGGTCTGGAATCTGGTACCATAAAGCAATTAATAATGATAATAATGCGATGTTTGAGGAGAATGGAGGCGTGAATTTCTGGTTTAATTCTACCAAAGAGATTAATTTTAGCATGAATGTGAATCTGGGCAAAGAAGAATACAAAGGCACTTTTTACAACTGGGGTGATGCCTGGATAAATCTCAACTACTGGGGAATTGACTGGTTGAGCACAAATATCAGTTACAGCCCGGGCAAAAGCGTAGTCTATAATCTGGAACAGGAATCTAAGAAAGATTATCTGAGTATAAGTCTGCGTGGAGACGTAAGCAATCACGTGACCTACTTTCTTTCAGCATCACGTCAAAGGTATTTTGATTTTCCTGATTCCTGCGGGGTGGATGAAAAGTATTGGATAGCAAATATGGATATCACCATCAATTTCACAAACCATTTTTCTTTAAGAAATGGCTGCCGCTATAATGATTACGAAATTGCTGAGCGAACTGGCTATCTGGGCTTCTTCTCGAATCTGAGTTATGAATTCAAAGATCAATGCTTTATCTATCTGGGCTATAAAACCGTTCAGGATGAGATTGAAGCAGAATATATCGTGGATTATCGGCAGGCGTATGTGAAGGTGAAGTACTCGTTTTAAGGCGTGAGACGGGAGACGAGGGATAGAGGGACGAGGGATAGAGGGATAGAGGGATAGAGGGATAGAGGGATACTAAATGTAATTTAATGTAATGTAATCAGATCAGGGATGGTCTGGGTACAATGAAAAATAAAAATCCAGACTTACGTCTGGATTTTTTGGCATTTTAGTGTGACTGCGATTAGTGATCGCAGAAGTTTTCTCCTGTTGCGAGGGCATTATTCATGTAATCTGTTACTAATTCCAGCGGGGCTTTGCTGGGAGCACCAACAAAGACCTGGATATTATTTTCCTGGAAAAGAGATTGAGCTCTCTGTCCCATACCACCGGCAATGATCAGATTAACATTCTTTTCAGCCAGCCAACGGGGTAATAAACCGGGTTCATGAGGTGGAGCCTGCAGAGATTCTTCTGCTTTGATTGCTTTGGTTTCAATGTCCACATCCATGATAACGAATTTTTCACAGTGTCCAAAGTGCATACTTAGAGCACCATTAGCTACAGGTATTGCGATACGCATATTAATATTCTCCTTTATCATACTTTTTTTCTCAGGTCAATTTTCTATCGGAGATCATTTCTGTCCAGATTGAACCTGTTCACTGGAAGTGATGACCCAGTCTCCCACCTCACCATTAAGGTCTCTGGCAATGATCGAGCATTTGATCTGGGTGAGGAAATTTATCGGTCTGCGGGTATTGCAGAGAGTTTCAAAATTAGCCTGCCCTTTGACTATCACCAGTTCTGCGTGGTTAAACACATCCATAAAAGAGCGGGAACAAAGGCTAAGCACGGTTCCGGCGCAATCTGCTCCATTATCAATGATCGTGGCAAATTTATCAATACCGGCAAAAATGGCATCTTCCCTTAGAGCATCATTGATAATAGGATAGCCTTTCACGGCATAAGTGATGTCTTTGTCTGGCATCTGCTCCAGCAGCAGGCGGTCAAAAACCGTTTCTCCGGCATTATCAGCAATGAATAAGATATTTTGGACAGCAGCAATTTTATCTCTTAATTCATTAACCTGAGCAAGATTAATTGGCTTGGACCGGGCAGCTTGCAGATTTTTCTGAAAGCGGTCATCATCCCAGCCGTTATAAAGGGCAAAATCAAGAATATTACCCGCAATAGCATAGCGAACTGCTGTCTGAAAAGGGTCATCGGAAGCGATAATTTCTTCTCTGATAGCAGGAGCTACAGAGAGGGCAGTTTCATTTGCTTTCTTTTTAATGGCAGCATAAGGGTCGTTATTTTTAGTTTCAGCCCTGATTTGGGCATGTATTTCTCTGCCAATTAAAGCCGGTGGTTTAGAATAATCAATTTTGGATGCCAGGAATAAGGCAGAACGCAGGATGCTTTCAGCCAGTTTTTCATCATCAGAAACCTGGCGGACCGCCTGTAATGCCTGCTGTATCTGGCAAGGAATGCAATCGAGGAAAGTTCTCATTTTTTTTTATACCCAGTGAGCATCTACATCAGCCGCATCGGCTTTGGTGAGCTCGCCCTTTTTAAATTTTTCTATAGCTTCTTTTACCGTAACAGCTTTAGTATTGTACACTTCAATTTTAGCTGTAGTGAGCACCAGGAAAGCTTTGGGTCCGCAATGCCCGGTGATTACTGCTTCTGCACCTGCTTCCGCTACGTTCTGGGCAGCCTGGATACCGGCACCCTGAACGGCATTTAGATTCTGATTGTTGTCTTTCATCTGGAAAGTATCCGTTTCCAGGTCATAGATCATAAACTGCTTTGCTCTGCCAAAGCTGCTGTCCAGCTTTGCCTCTAAACTATCTCCATACGTCGTTAATGCTATCTTCAATATAACTCCCTACAAAAATTCAGGAGCAGATTCTCTGCTCCTGAATATTGCTTTGATAATATTACTTTTTACTTTCTTCAGAATTAAGCTCTGAAATTCGACGGGTAATATTGTCAAGCTGATTTTTGAGCCATGACTGCTGCTGTTTGAGAATATCATTTTCCGGCACAGCTACAGGCTCACGCTCATATAATTGTTCGGCAGGAAAGCACCTGGCAGCGAAACCACAGAATCCGCGTCCCAGACCTCCGCCACGTCCTTTTCTCAAGCCAGAAAAGCCACGTTCAAATCTACCGGGACGATCATTTCCGGTGCAATATCCTGCCTGTCTACCGGTCATTTTTCCACGTCCTTCCGGTCCTGTTCCATCTCCATAAGGCATATTTTACCTCCTGTCTTATTTTGTTTTCCGATTTACATTCTGATTGCGTCCACCCAGTAATAGACGGACTCCATTTCTTATACGATTACCTAATCCTCTTCCAGGTAAACCACTTTGATTTCCGGGCCGATTGTTACCAGCGCAGTATCCTGCACCACGTCCTGTCTTACTGCCACGTCCTTCTGGACCTGTTTTATCACCATTTGGCATATTCACCTCCTTGAGTGTTTATTTCTATCTTTACTTACCCCGATTACGTTTGCCGGAACGACAGCCAGCATCCTGACCGCACTGTCTTCTACCACAGCCGGGCATGCAATGGCGTCCATGCTGCCAGCCAACAGATAACCATTCATTGATCACCACATCTGTTTCTCCTGCTAAAAAAGGTATAACACTGATGCCATTAAGCTCTGCTTCTCTCTGCAAATAGCGGCTTATAGCACCGCAAATTAAGATGTCCACACCTGCCAGTAACAAAAATTCCAGCTGTTTGCCAGCTAAAAGACCCGGCAACTCCTGATCCGCTACCTCGCAGATAATGCCTTCTTGAATCCGATAAAACTTAAAATGCAAAGCTTCATCAAAAACAGGTGAAATCCTCTGATTCCATTCAGGTATTGCTATAAGCATAATTTCTCCTTCCTAATTTACAGTAATTATATAGAGCAGGAGCTGTACCACCAGTCAAAAGAAATCACAAGTAATTAATCCTCAAGTGATTATGGCGAAAGGAGGGAAAAAGGGGAAGTAATATTTAGTAGCTTATTTGCGAACGTGCCGAGATATTTGGTAGCTTTTCTGCTACCGTGGCGGTTTATATTGCGAAGCTGGCAAGGAAATGGAATATTTTTTCAGTTTGCGGTATAAGGTGGATTTATGCAATCCCAGTTGTCTGGCAGTGGCATTGCGATTATAATTATTAACTTCGAGAGCTTGAATAATGAGTTGTCTTTCAGTTTGCTGTTTAAGCTTATTGATGGGATTTAAGTGGTTATATTCAAGTTGACTTGCCTGAAATTCAGGAGGTAGGTGCTGAATATCAATCACTTCGGAGCGGCAAAGCACAAAAGCGCGTTCAATCACATTTTCCAGTTCTCTGATATTACCCTGCCACTTTTGCGTCATTAAAACAGCCAGCACAAGCGGAGAGGCAGATTTTATTTTTTTATTTTGCAAATGGTTATATTTGTTGATAAAGTGTTCTACCAGCAGGGGTATATCTTCCTTTCTCTCGTTCAGAGGTGGCAGATCCAGTTTTATTACATTAATGCGATAATACAGATCTTCTCTGAATTTCCCTTCCAGCACCAGGTCTGGCAGATTTTGATTTGTGGCAGCAATAATACGGGCAGTAGCAGTTTCTGAGTGAGTTCCACCCAGAGGTTCATAGAGATGATCCTGGAGCACCCTCAGCAATTTCACCTGCATATTCAGAGAGATTTCTCCGATTTCATCCAGCAGCAAAGTACCATTTTGAGCGAGAGCAAATCTACCGGGTTTATCATGATCAGCCCCAGTGAAAGCACCTTTTTTATAGCCAAACAATTCAGATTCCAGCAGATTATCGGGCAGAGCAGCGCAATTTACGGCGATAAATGGCTGATCAGCTCTGGCACTCATATTATGCACCGCACGTGCCAGCAGTTCTTTCCCGGTCCCCGTAGCACCCGTGATCAGCAGATTTGAAGAGCTTTCAGCCACAACTGGCAGCAGGTGAAATATTTCCTGCATTGCCGGACTGCGGCTGATCATATCGCCAACCCGATACTGAGCCTGTAATTCTTTACGCAAGGTATGAACTTCGCGTAAATCCCGGAAAGTCTCAGCACCACCGCAAATATTTCCCTTCTGATCCCGCAGCACAGCAGTGGAAACGCTGATGGGAATTTTGTCACCTGTGGCATTAATTATATAGCAGGATTTATCTATTATCGGTGTGTCACTTTGCAGGGTTTCACGGAGAGCACAGTGATTTTCACACATACTGGAGCGAAAGACATCGGAGCATATTTCGCCTAATGCTTCCCGGCGTGAAATTCCGGTAATTTCTTCAGCAGCCCGATTAAAGGAAGTGATACGCCAGTGGTCATCAACCGTGAAAACACCGTCTGAGATACTTTCCAGAATTGAGTCATATCTGATTTCATTTTTGGAAGATATTTTCTTATTACTCAAACCTGCCTGCCTTAAAAGGAGATAGCCTCCGCTATAGCGGAGGCTATCACTATATACAATAGCCGAAGTTTATTTTTCAGCCATCTTTTTGAACTTGTTATAGCGTTTGATGACATAGCTTTTAAAATGTTCAACAAACTTATCAGAATTTTCCGGGAAAGTGGTTTGGAGACTTGAATAGCGTTTCTCACCACTGAGGAAATCTGCCACTTCTATCTTTGGTTCAGGGGTTTCGAAGATAAAGGGATTTTCACCAATTTTTTCACGACGGGGATCAAAGCGATAGAGCAGCCAGTAGCCGGCATCAACAGCCTTTTTCTCTTCTTTCTGGCTCATACTCATATTTATACCATGATTGATGCAGGGCGAATAAACAATCACAATTGAAGGACCATCATATTCTTCAGCTTCTTTCAGAGCTTTCACAAACTGGGTCTTATTAGCTCCCATTGCACAGGAAGCTACATAGATATAGCCGTAATCCATCATCATCTTACCGAGTTCTTTCTTCACAGTTGTTTTACCGGATTCTGCAAATTTGGCTACAGCACCCAAAGGTGTAGCCTTTGATGCCTGACCTCCAGTATTGGAATACACTTCCGTATCCATAACCAGGATGTTGATGTTCCTGCCAGAGGCAAGCACGTGATCAAGTCCACCATAACCAATATCATAAGCCCAGCCGTCACCACCAAATGCCCATACAGACTTATCAATGAAAAAGTTCTCAAGCTCAATGATCTTTTTGATTATTGTTGCAGCTTCAGAATTAGCTGCCTGCAAAGCTGCGGGTAGAAGATTCTTGATGGCGGCAGTATTTGCTTTAGCTTCTGCCTCAACCTTTTTCCAGTTCTCCAAAGTCCATTTAAGTTTTTCTGCTAATTCGCTTTCACAGCCCAGTTCCAGCAATTGATTAATCTTCGTCTTTAACTGCTTGCGGTTTGCATCTACAGCCAAACGCATACCCATGGCATATTCAGCATTATCTTCAAAAAGTGAATTTGCCCAGGCAGGACCATGACCATCTTTATTGTGGCAATAAGGAATAGTTGGGAAAGTTCCGCCATAAATTGATGAACAGCCGGTAGCATTACCAATCAGCATCCGGTCACCAAACAACTGAGTTACCACGCGAACATAAGGAGTTTCTCCACAGCCGGCACAAGCTCCTGAGAACTCAAATAGAGGCTGTTTGAACTGACTGCCTTTCACGGTGAATTCACCCATAACATTTGAAAGCACATCATTAGTTAAAGCATCGAAAAATTCGGCATTAATTGTTTCGCCTCTGTCACGCTCTTCCTGAATAGGTTTCATGACCAGAGCACCCTTGGGGCATTCATTCACGCAGACCATGCAGCCCTGGCAATCTTCCGGATAAACCTGGATTTTAAATTTCATACCAGCATCTTTGGACATGGCATCAAGAGTGTTAAAGGTTTCAGGAGCGTCTTTTAACTCTGCAGGATTAATCAATTTGGCTCTGATAGCAGCATGCGGGCAGACAAATGCACACTGATTACACTGGATACAATTTTCTGCTATCCATTGTGGAACAAAGGGTGCAACCCCTCTTTTTTCCAGCCGGGAAGTGGCAGAAGGGATATAGCCATCGAATGGCATATCAGAAACCGGGATAGTATCTCCCTGTTCCCGCATGATCTTTTCGATAACATTGCGAGTGAATTTATCGGCATCGTCCGGCACCAGCTTGTGCATATCCATAGCTTTGCAGCCGCATTCCGCCGGGACTTCAATTTTAACGATATTTTTGGTTGCTCTATCTACAGCTTCCAGATTCATATTAATGACTTTCTCACCCTTTTTAGCAAAAGTCTTGCGGATAAAGGTTTTAATCATTTTTAAAGCTATATCTTCCGGCAGAATTCCGGAAATCATGAAATATGCTGTCTGCATCACGGTATTGATCCTGGTACCCAGTCCCAATTCCTGAGCAATCTTTAAAGCATTGACATTATATACATTTATGTGTTTGTCAATAATCACTCTCTGCATATCAGCAGTAAGATTATCAAATACTTCATCTGCGTCCCAGATTGAATTCAATAAAAATACACCATTCTCGCGGATCCCTTCCAGAATATCGTATCTGCCAATGAATGCCTGATTGTGGCAGGCAATAAAATCTGCATGTACAACAATATATTCACTTTGAATGGGTGATTTACCAAAACGAAGATGTGATCTGGTTACTCCACCTGATTTCTTGGAATCATACTGGAAATAACCCTGGCAATACATGTCTGTGCCTTCGCCAATAATTTTAATAGAATTCTTGTTTGCACCTACAGTACCATCAGAACCGAGACCCCAGAATTTAGAACTGATCGTGCCTTCAGGTGAGGTAGGTAATGTATCTCCCACTGGTATTGATTTATGAGAAACATCATCATTAATTCCTACTGTGAAGCCATGGAAACCATCATTTTCCAGATGG
Source organism: Candidatus Cloacimonadota bacterium (assembly GCA_021735645.1). GTDB lineage: Bacteria > Cloacimonadota > Cloacimonadia > Cloacimonadales > TCS61 > Stygibacter. Next base: position 17,016 of record JAIPGP010000024.1, on the reverse strand, counting down.
TCATAAACTGCTTTCACCATGGCAGGAGTAAATTCTTTGGAAGAAAGTCCATATCTGCCACCAATAATAGTGAGATCATGGCGGTTTTTCAAGGCAGCCACAGTATCCAGATAAAGAGGATCACCAATAGCCCCGGGTTCTTTTGTTCTGTCCAGAACTACAATTTTCTTAACGCTGGCAGGAATAGCAGACACAAAATCTTCAATGCAGAAAGGACGGTAAAGGTGAACAGAAAGCAGTCCCAGCTTTTCACCTTTTTTATTAAGATAATTAATAGTTTCCTGAATTGTTTCACAGCCACTTCCCATGGCAATGATCAATTTATCAGCCTGAGGGTCTCCATAATAATTAAACAGGTGATATTCGCGTCCAGTGAGGTCAGATACAGCTTTCATGTATTCTTTCACGATACCGGGAGTAGCATCATAATAATTATTAACAGTTTCACGACCCTGGAAATATACATCAGGATTTTGAGCACCCACTTTCACACGAGGGTTATCTGGATTCAAGGCACGTGAGCGAAATTCTTCTACATACTTCATATCCAGCAATTCGCTCATGCTGTCATAATCAATCATTTCTATTTTCTGGATTTCATGAGAGTTACGGAATCCATCAAAGAAATTTAAAAAAGGCACTTTTGATTTTAAAGTGGAAAGATGTGCTACGATAGCCAGGTCCATAATCTCCTGTAATGAGTTAGCAGCCATCAAAGCAAAGCCGGTATTCCGGGCAGACATCACATCTGAGTGGTCGCCAAAAATAGATAAACTTTGAGCAGCCAGTGATCTGGCAGATACGTGAAATACCGTAGGCAGCATTTCACCGGCAATTTTATGCATATTGGGCAGCATTAATAAAAGACCTTGAGAAGCTGTAAAAGTTGTTGTTAAAGCTCCAGCAGTCAATGAACCATGAATAGCCCCGGCAGCCCCTGCTTCAGATTGCATCTCCACTACATCCACTCTTTCACCGAAAATATTCTTTCTGTTATTTGCGGCCCAGGTATCTGCATATTCTCCCATAGGTGACGAGGGAGTGATGGGATAAATAGCCGCAACATCACTAAAGGCATACGCCACGTGAGCGGCAGCGGTATTACCATCTACAGTTGCTTTCTTGAATTCTTTCTTCATGCAACCTCCTAAAAATTTAATTTGTTTCCACATTTTGAGTCTCTCACTTTCCGTCAACCTCAAAAATACGGGAACGTAACAATTTCTTATATCGTGTACTTAAAATAGAGAATATTAATCAACTAAAAATGTTTTAATTGTGCTCATCTTCGATTAAAGGAGTGAAATCAAACTCGATATTATCAAAATAATGCATCTTCTCTGAACCGATTTCCAGGGAATCTTTCAGGACTTTAATCCGCTCTATAATAAGTTCTTTCTCCAGAGCATCAGCAAGATGGTAATATTTTTCCAAAACATACCAGGCAGCCATTTTTTCATCCGCTTCTATCAGCATTTCAGCCAGACTGAGATTGATTTCAAATATAGCTTTAAAGGAAGGAAAATTCAGATAAAGTCTCATGAGAGGAGGTAGAGCCTTTTCGTTCTGCTTTAGAGCTTGATAGCTCAAAAACTGAATAAACAATGCTTCGGCACTTAATACACTATCAGCAGCAGCTTCTGCTTTGTCAGCATAGATCACTGCTTCTTTATACTTCTTTTCAAATACTTTATTGGTTGCTACCTTTATATAAAGACTACGTTCATCAATTTTCTGATCACTATCCAGCAGATTTGTGTAAATGTCATTTGCTTCGCTATAGAGGTAATTTGCTTCATACAATTCTGCCAGCTTCATGATCAAATTCAGATAATTGTCTTCTGCTGTCACGTTTTTCACGGCTCTCACCAGCAAATCTATTGCATTCCGGGCAGCAAGATGGGGAATAAGGCTGATCAGGTTATTCACAGAATCGTCCACCAGCAATGAATCCTGAGAAACGGCTATCACCTGAGCATAGGATTCGGCAGAGGCATTATAATTCTGCCTGATCTTATGCACATTAGCAGCCAGCCAGATCAGTGAGTCTGCGTTCTCTTCCTCTATCTGATAATCATCCAGTACCTGCAATGCCAGATCATATTCCTGCTGGGAAATATAATGCTTCATCAATTCCAAAGGATAATTACCCAAAATTTCCCCTACTACCTCAGCCTTCAGGTATAACCCGCAGAGAACAAGTATAAGAAGCACTATCACTTTGCTATTCTTCAATCTTGCTCCTGAGCAAATAATGCTGCTCCCAGTGCCCCAGTAATAAATGGGTTTTCGGTTATATCCAAATGCAGTCCCAATTCCTGCTCCAGACATTTGATCATAGCCAGATTCAACGCTACTCCTCCGGTGAATACAGCCCTCGACTGCCTGGGAAAACCGGCTATCATATTTGCTATCCTGCGTGCTACAGACCGATGCACTGCCAGAGCAATGTCTGCTCTTTTTTCGCTCTGTGCGATCATACCAATCATTTCAGATTCAGCAAAAACCACACAGGTATTATTGATCTCCAGTTCTTTCTCAGACCCATTTGCCAGTTCACCCAAATCACTGATTTCCACTTCCAGAATATGAGCTACTTTCTCCAGAAATCGCCCAGTACCAGCAGCACAGCGGTCATTCATTACAAAATCTGCCACTCTGCCATTTTCTTCAGCCAGGATTCCTTTAGAATCCTGACCACCGATATCAATAATTAACTTACTTTGCGGGAAATAATAATTTACTCCCCGGGCATGGCAACTAATTTCAGAAACTTTTTTCCTATCCTGCCTGATCAGGTTTCTGCCATAACCCGTAACAACTACTGGCAGAGCTTCTCCGGGATCAACAGCCAGAGCTTCTTTTGCTTTGTGCAGCATATCTTCTGCGGTTTTCACTGGAGATAATCCCGTTGATTGAACATCAGAATAAATAATGAGATTATTTTCGATGACAACCAGTTTGGTAGTTCGCGATCCGGAATCTATACCACAACCTCTCAATTTATCTGTCTGGAATTCCCTTTTCATTTTACTTCTGCACCAGAATATAATATTTATCTTCCTGCAAATATTTCTGTGCTACCTGCTGCACCTGCAGAGCACTTACGGCCAGTAATCTTTCCCTGCGACCCAGATAATGCTCCAAACCCAGACCCAATGCTATCCTAAAACCTATTGTCGATGCCATTGCTGATACACTTTCTTCCTGCTGAAGCATTAATCCGCTCAGATGATTTTTCACCTTGGCAAGTTCATATTCACTTACACCCTTTTCTCTTGCCCGGCGCAAGTTCTCCTTGATCATTTGCAAACTGATTTCCGTGTTTTCGCGATCTACACAGGCTGCTACAATGAATGCCCCGGAATTTAACATGGTAATATAATCCATATCTACGGAATATGCCAATCCATGCTTTTCCCGTAATTCCATAAACAACTGTGAATTAGTATCTCCTCCCAGTATCTGGCAGAGAACTGTCATTGCCAAGGCTTCTTCCGGTGATTCCAGCCCCGGACCAAATCCACCGAGTACGATTATTCCCTGACTGGATTTTTCATCAATCACTTTTTTTCGTTTTACTGCAGGATAGGGACTGTAATCAGGCTCCTGCTTCATATACTTACCTGCTTTATCTCCAAAATACTTTTCTACCAGTTCATCTACTGCTGAAAAGTCTATATCACCAGCTACCACCAGTGTCATGTTATCGGGTGTGTAGAATTCCCGATGCCATTTCTTTACCCGGGACAAAGTTAATTTATTCAGATCACTGCGTCTGCCTTCCCGGTTATAGAAATTACTCCTGCTATTATAAATCAGCTCCCGCCATCTCTTCATTGCTAACCTTTGAGGATTATCCTTCTCCCGACGCATCATACTCAAAATAGCCTGCTTGATGCTGGAAAAATGTTCCCGGGGCAACTCCGGCTCAAAGATCACATTCGAGAATGATTCCAGTGCCAAAGCTGTGTCTTCTGTAAAACACTTGCATCTCAGAGTGGTATAATCCATCTGGGGACTTACCCGCATGCTGATGCCGTGCAAACTGCAAAAATCTAAAAACTTATCGTAATTATGCTGACTGTTACCATACAGAAGTAATGCTCCGGTTATAGAATTTACTCCTCTAAAACCATCAGTTTCATATAACTGCGACACGTTAAATACGGCAGATATCCCCACTATGGGTTTACCTATTATCTTACGGTATAGAACTTTGATACCATTTGCCATTTGCTTCTGGGCATATTCCTGATCCGCATGATTAAATTTCACCCGCTGCCGGTCGGCAAATATTGTTTCAATTTCACTGGGATTTATTGTTTTTGCACTTTGATTATAAACCCGCAAATAGTCTTTGCGAAACCATTTATCAATCTTTTCCCGCACATCTCCTCGGGATATTTGTTTTAACCGCTCCGGAAATGCAAAATAATCCCGATAATCTGAATATATTTCGTCCATCCCCAGATTGGAAGCATAAGATTCCATGTATTCCCGCGAAAAACGGAAACTATTCAAGATCTCTGCCTTTTGCTGCATCAGCTGCACCGCACTGATGCCACGACTGCAAAAATCGTTCCAGCATTCCCAGAACCCCTGCAGCACTTCCGCAGCTCCCACTCCCTGATTAGGAAACAAAAGTATTATACTCACTCCGTCATTGATTCCACTAATCCCATTTATTTTTATACTGTCCACCAGCTTGCGGCGCTTAAAAAGCTCATCATACAGGTAGGAATTTTTGCCAATCATAAACGCTTTATGCACTAGTGAAAGGGCAATTGCATCGGGATGATTTTCCGCCAGATCTGGCATTGCTACCGCCACAATATCTGTATCTGACTTATACCGCAGTTCTTTATAAGAAAACTTCTCCGGGAATCCGCCATAAATGGAAGTATGCTCAATGCTTTCTTTTCCTGCCCAATCACCAAAGTATCTGTTTATTGAATCTGCCAGCTTATCCTGCTGAAATTCTCCGGCGACTACCAGCACACAATTTCCCGGAAAATAATGATCATTAATGAATTTCCTCAAATCACCACAGCCTGCCCGTTTCAGCGTCTCCCGATTACCAATTATGGGATTCTGATAAGGATTACCTTCCAGATAATCACTGGCTATCACCTCGATTAAATTATCTTCTCTATCATTCTCAGATTCTTTTAATTCTTCAAATATCACCTTCTTTTCAGAAGCAAAATCCGCCGCAGAGAAATCAGGATAACGCACCAGATCCGCTAGTATCTTTAATGATTCATCAATAAATTCCCTGGCAATATCCACATAATAACAGGTGCTGTCATATTCAGTATAAGCATTCATTGTCCCACCCAGAAAAGCTATCCTGTCCATAACTCCTCCATCATGATAATTCTGCGTCGATTTAAAGAGCAGATGCTCAGTAAAATGTGAATACCCCGCCTCTTCTAATCCTTCCCAGGCAGAACCTATACGTACATAAAGTTGCACACTCACCAGAGGATTTGAATGGTCTTCTGCTGAAATAACTTTCAAACCATTTGCCAGTTTTATATCTTTTACATGTTCAGTTTCTTTCATTATTTTCCTAAGCCCTTAATCTTTAATTTCCCAGAAATTCTCGCTCCACACTCCAGCGTAAGCATTATGGTCATGAATGCTTTCCAGATTCTCCGTTTCCACTCTGAAACTGGTTATCCGTTCATCCTGTCTCAATTTCAAAGTTATCTCCCGCACAATATCCTCAGCAAAACGAGGATTATCATAAGCCTTCTCCGTTACAAATTTCTCATCAGAACGCTTTAGTAAGGAATATATTTCACAACTGGCAGAAGCTTCCACCAGCTCGATCAATTCTTCCAGCCAGACAAAATCTTTCAATGTTACCTGAATATTCACATAAGACCTTTGGCTATGTGCCCCATTTTCGCTGATTTCCTTTGAGCAGGGGCATAAAGTGGTAATTGGCACCTTCACCCCGATCACCAGCCGGAATACCTCACTTAGAGATGCCTGAAAATGACACTGATATGATAATAGTGACCTGCTGAGACTAACAGGAGCCTGCTTCTCAATAAAATAAGGAAAATCTATCACTGCAAATGCTGTATCTGAGCCAAGCCGCTGCCGCAGGTCTATCATAAACTGCTCCAGATTAGCAATTATATCCTCTTTGTGATATTCATTAAGCACTTCCAGAAACCTGCTCATATGCGTGCCTCGTTCATCCTCCGGCAAATCTACATAAAGTGCTATATCGGCAACTGTCTGCTGCTGCACATTCTGTCTGTCTTCCACCACGATGGGGTAACGGATATTTTTCACTCCTACCCGATCAATGGTGATCTTTCTGGTATCTCTTTCACTCTGAACGTCTTTATTCGGCATTTTTCTCACTCCAGGAATTTTTCTGCTCCACTGCTCAAGCTTCTGAGCAAATTTCCGGCTTCATCTTGATGATAAATTATCACCCAGCTCCCCTTTAGGTCATCTGCCAGTTTCAGAGCAGCTTCCACTGGCATTAAAAATGCTGCTGTGGAAAGGGCATCTGCTGTTTCTGCATCATCAGCGATTGCCGTCACACTCACGCATTCTCTGGCTGGATAACCCGTAACTGCATCTATTATATGATGATATCTTATGCTATCTTTCTCAAAATACCGCTCATAATCACCAGATGTTACTACCGCTTTATCTGCGATTATGATCTTATCTATCACCTCCCCATGCGACAACAGCGGATGCTGAATCCCGATACAGGTCTCCCCTGTTCCCCAAACCCGAATGTCTCCTCCAGCATTCACCAGCAAGGCACTCACACCTTTGTTCTTAAGATAATCTACTACCCGATCCACAATATATCCCTTGGCAATACTGCCAAAATTCAGCTTCTCTCCTGCCGGAACTGTTACCTGATTTCCTGTGACAATTATTTTATCAAAGCCGGTATTTTCCAAAGCTTCTGCAATTGCTCTTTCATCTGGTACCTCTCCCCGGTCTATATCCCACAAATCACTCAACCTGCCAATACTAAGATCATATCTGCCGCCTGTTGCCTTGTAGAAATATTCGCCGGTCTCAAGAATAGACAGCACATCCCTGCCTGCCGGAGCACTTCCCCCCTGCAATCCGTTCAAAGAATTCAATATACTGCTCTCGTCATAATAGGAAAACTCTTTTTCATACTCTGTAGCCAGAGCAAAAGCACTATCAACCACACTCTCCAGATCAGGTAATCTTCCAGATGCCTCAATCTCAAAAAAAGTGTCCATTATAAAGGCTGTCTGATTGCTCTCATACAGCCGGTTTTTCTGTGACCATATTCCGATTACGATCAGAATGATCACAAATAAAATCTGTATTAAATATCCACGTCTGCTTTTATCCATAAGATAGCAAAAATTTGTTCCCCGCAATATTTGTCAATTAATGTAAATTATCAACTTACACTGGCAGATTATGGATAGTATGGACTTCATTGACAGGATAGACGTTATCGACGGTTTATCCGGGCATCAATAGTCCATTGTGTCCATGCTGACCATATTGTCTATTATGTCTATAGAGTTCTCAGCTTCTCCTTAAATAAACGGTCTCAGATAATTCCACCAGTAATAATCGATTAACTGAAAAGGATTTGGCAGAGAATAGGCATCATTGATCCGCTCTTCCAGTTTCTGGTCTATCACATCATCAAGCATTCCTTTTTCAATTGCATCAGATGGATTAAAGTTTATCAGTGTTCCCAATATCCTGATCAAGGCATATATTATACCAACAGCTAAAGCCAGTTCTACGAAATATATAAAACCCCGAACAGACATATTCATTCCCCGCATGGTAGTATCACCGCCCTGACGAAGAATCTTACGCTTGTCAAATCCTAAGAAGAAGGAAATATAATAGTATTTACTGAAAATCTTATAGGTCTTATTAGACTCATATATCTTCTTTGTAGGTACCATTATACAGCGCTTCAAGATGTCCTGTACTGCTCTTTTCTGTTCAAAATTCAAGGTTTTAACCACTTCCGGCGGGATCAGGCTGTAGAAATAACTGAAATCACGCTCAATGATATTCTCCGAAGTCTGATTTTGAGCACCTGGTTTACGTGAACCTTGCCTTTTATCTTCTCCCACATAAAGTTGCATATAGTATTTTTTAATAAACCAGAATGGCACATTAAGGTCTATAAGTTTTTTCGATGGTATTCTGATCGCTTTTGCCAGGATCAAACGAATATGCTTTTCCTGCTCTTCATTAAAACTGTCTTTTATTCCATGCCCCATCTGGTTCATAAAATAATCTACATCTTTTAGCTTATTTTTAAAAGGCATCCTGTACTCCTTTATTTATTTAAACCGAGTTTTCTAATTAAATATTCAAATGCATGCTCATCCTTTACAAAATTATAATTTAGCACTGATTTCGCAAAATAGGCTACTAAAAGTATCACGATCAGATAAATCATCATTGATCCAGCAAAACTGACTACATCCAAACTCCGACTGGCAGAACCTCTTCTCCGCTTTCTGCGGTCAAAGCCCAGATAAAGCGCTAAATAATATCTCCGCTTAAATTTAAAGCGAATATTGGTCTCAACAATCTTGCGGGTGGGAATCGAGATTGCCCGATTGAAAACAGATTGAATTATCCTCTTTTCCTCAAACTTAAATCCCTGCTGAATGTCTTCAGGCATACCGGCAAAATAGTATTCAGCATCTCTTTCCTTATACTCTACCAGTTTTGTCCTCTCAAATTTATCCCGTTCGTTCCTGCTATCAGTACGTTTATCCTCTCCCAGATATATCTGCAAATAAAATTTCTTTATCAGCCAGAAAGATATATTAAGATCAAGAAGCTTGGGTGAAGGAATACGAACCACTAAATCCAAAGCTCGCTTCAGTGCCTGTAGCTCTGAGTCTGATAGCTCTCGGGAAAGAGAAGTTGCTATCTGATTCATAAAATAAGCATGATCACGCACTACCTTACCAACACTCATACATTATCCCCGGTAAATAGCCTTGATTTCGCTGATATCTATACTCGAAAAATCTAGAACTTCATACTCACTGGCAAAAGTCTCATAAAGCTGATTATCAAGCAGAATATCCATTAAATCCTTATCAAGTTCATTGTTCTTTGCCATACTGGCAAGTATTTTCAGTGACTTCTCAAGATTATAAGATGACTTATATGACCTTTTGGACATCAAGGCGTCAAATACATCCGCTATTGCCAGTATCCTCGATTGCAGCGGGATTTCATCTTCCTGCAGCCCCAGTGGATAGCCACTGCCATTCAGACGCTCATGATGCGAAGAGGCTATCTTGGGCACGTTCTGAAATTTCAGCGGGAAAGTGATATTTGCCAGAATCTTATAGGTGAGATCAGCGTGTTTCTTGATCTCATTATATTCGCCGCTGGTCAACGTTCCTTTCCGGATCATCAGATTCTCTAATTCGTTTTCATTCAGAAGACGATATTCTTTTCCGCCGGCTTCCACTTTTATTTCGGCTATTTCCAGAAGTGATTTTATTATCTCTTCCGAAACATACTCAGACCCTTGATTGATTGATGTCAATAATTCCAGATAACCAGGCAAACTGCTGATTATCCTCTCTAAATCTGATTTTTCCTCTATGGGCAGCGGATGTTGTAATTTATTAATGATCACCTGCTCTAAAAGCTCAAATTTTAACTCAATATAACTGATCCGGTCACAATTAGCCAGCAACTTGGTATTCTTATTCAGCAGACTATTTGAGGTGGCTATCTTACCCAGATCATGCAGCCAACCTGAAATGGCTATTTCGTCAAGCTCGTCTTTAGAAAAACTGTGACCTGAATATATCCCCGCTTCCGTTTTATTTACTTCATTAGCCAGTATATTCGTCAGTAAAGCCACCTTCTGAACATGCTGGTATGATTTATCTGACTTCATATCAATAGCATAGGCAATTGCCTGCGTGAAATCAAATATCATCTTTTCCAGATTTGTGATCAGCAGTTTATTACTCAGCGTGATGGCTGCCTGCGATGATACTGAGAGCAATATATCTATGTGATCTTCCGAAAAAGGTATGATCTCTCCTGATTCACTGATACTGTTAGTAAGCTCAATTATTCCCAGCACTCTGTCCTCATGATCTACCAGAGGCACTGCCACCATTGATTTTGAGCGATAGTGATCTCGCCTATCCATGGCGATTATCTGGTCTATCTGGAAGTAGTCCTGAGTATAAACATCATCAAAATGAGCTTCAAATCCAGTGTGAAAAACAAACGTCGCCAGTGAAGTCATCACCGGATCATGAGAAGCGTCAAATAAGGCTATCGACTCCCACTGCTGCTTTGCCGCAACCGCGTCCATTTCAATTTTATCAGAAAGACTCTTTACTCTTTCATACTGCAGATATTTTTGATCAATAGAGGTGATGTAAATCACACCTCTATCAGCAGAAGTGACTTCCATCACCTCATCAAGAATGATCTTAAACACTTTCTGGATGTCATTTTCTAAAGATAACGACTTCCCGATTTTGATGAGTTTCTTTGTCAGGTCCAAGTTCTTCTTCCTTATCTTTTCCAAAATATTGTATGACAAGTTGCTCTCCTAATTTGATATGACAATACAATTCTTTCCACTGTTTTTTCCTTTATAAAGTGCTTCATCTGCCCTTTTTACAGTTTTATTCAGCTCTTCACCAGGATGATATTCTGCCAATCCGCCTGTGATGCTGACTGATACTTCTACATTTTTAAATTTAAAATTATGCTTCTCGATCTGAGAGCGGATCCGCTCCGCGATGATATCACCTCCTCCGGCATTAGTTTCCGGAAATACTAATATAAATTCTTCGCCGCCCCAGCGACCCAATATGTCCTGCGCCCTTATGGTCTCCTTCATCAATTTGGCTATTTCTACCAGTACAAAGTCACCCATATCATGACCGTAAGTATCATTGAACTTTTTAAAATCATCGATATCCACTATTGAAAGCGAAAAAGGATTGTGATGCCTTTCATAACGAGTCATTTCATAATCCAGCCTGATTTCTACATCCCGGCGATTGGATATCTGAGTCAGCGGGTCTATCCTGGCCAGCTTCTCCATCTCCTGATATGCCTGATTGAGCTTTTCATGCTGCTCTGCTATATATATACGATCATTCACGCTCGCTGTATTATCTCTTATCACCATACCCAGACGGTAGCCATTATCAACCCGGATCGTAAATAATGAGTATTGCAAATGAACAATGTGACCATCGCTATGAGTGATTTGACACATATTTTCTTTGGCGTTATCTATATTAAGACCTTTTTTTAAAGATAAAAATATAAATTTCTTCAGAACTTCCGGCTCTACCGGCTTATCATCTATTCGGATTCTGCCCCACGACAATATATCCCAGATCAATTCGCCATACACTCTTTCCATAGAGATTCCCGTGATTCGAGTCAGGCTGCCATTCCACTCGATCACCTGACCCTTCTCATTTATCAAGGCCATCCCATCATTTGATAAACTGATAAAGGAGCGAAATTTCTCCTCATTATTAAGTATGAAATTATCCATCTGCTTTTTACGCGTAATATTGAAAAGCTGAAACAAAAATAACGGCTCATCCCCATTAATCGCCTGCTCCAAAGGAATGATGATTACATTATACCACGTTTCATCATATTTACCCTGATTGAATCGAGATTCTAGTATCCGAGTCTCTTTCATCCCCATTTCACAACACTTGATCAAACTGACCGGATCATCGATAGTTTTCATCTGCAAAGTCCCAAGATTAAATCGAGTTATCCGCTCACTGTTTAAACCGGATAATTGCAAAAACGCCGAATTGGCAAAATATAAATCTCCTGATTTATTGATTATAAAGATTGGATTACTGGCTCCCTGAAAGGAACGCCAGATAAGATTATTCACAGATTTCACCGGTAACGGCTCGCTTATTCGCTGCACGAGTCTTTGCAGCTTCTGAAGCAAATTAGCTGCATTTACTGGCTTACTAAAAAAATAATCCGCTCCTGACTGGATCGAGGACTGCAAATGCTCAGAAGCGCTGAGTCCCGTGATAACTAGTATTATTGATTCCGGATAATTTCTTCGTAATTCACTTATCAGACTGATCCCTTCCAGACCATTCAGCATTAAATCTATAATGAAGATACTGAAATCTGCCTGTTTGAGACATTTCTTTAAACTCTTCACGCTCTGGCAAATCTCACAGTTATAGCCGTCCGATTCCAGTATCTCACGGATCAACTCGGTGGTCAGACGGTCATCATCTATCACCAGTACATTCCAATACTCTTTCTTCATTGCAGCATCTCTTGAGCTCTTTCTATCAGCTCTCTACTGTCAACTGGTTTGATCAGCACATCTTTGATCCCCAAAAGCTTAGCTGTCTTCAAATGATGCTCATCTGAATATGCCGTGATTATGATAAATTTCTGCTGCGGATTAGTATGCTGGATCGTCTCTATCATTTCCAGCCCATCCATTTTCCGCATCTTGATATCTGTTATGATCAAATCTGGCATAAATTCCTCGTATCTCGCTATGCCCTGCAAACCATTACGGGCAGTATATACGCTCTCAAATACTGACATAAATATCTCTTTCAGCATCTCTCGGATTAATACCTCATCCTCCACTATCAATACTTTCTTTTTCATCATTATCAGATCACGATTGTAAAAACGGCTCCTGTACCATTATTACTTACATCTATATAACCAGACATATTGCGCTCCACTATCGTTTTACATATATATAATCCCAGTCCGGTTCCGTTTTGCTCTGATTTTGTCGTAAAATAAGGCTCAAACATCTGACTCCTGATACTCTCTGCTATTCCTCCAGCATTATCCTCCACCTCCAGATAGCTTTTACCCATTCTTCTACTTACTCTTATACAAATCTGGCGATCTTCTGTCCGGTTCTCCACTAACGCATCCTTCGCATTGATCAATAAATTCATCAATACCTGCGAATATTCGTTTTCATAACCATATATCTGACAATCTTCCTCTTTCTCAAAAGTCAAAACTATCTTATGCTTCTGAAACGAACTCTCCACAAACGAAAGCGTCTTCTTCACTACCGATTCCAGACTGAAAGTAAGCTTCTCCCGATTGGGATTAAAGAAATCACGAAAATCATCAACCGTGACTGACATGTGTTCCAGAACAGACATTATCTTATCTACCCGCTCTGCCAAAAGTTCTTCTGTCAATGTCTCTTTTCGGTAGGAAAACAGCAGCGACTGAGTTAATAATCCTATAGTATTCAAAGGCTGACGCCACTGATGTGCTATATGACCTATCATCTCCCCCATCACTGCCTGGCGGCTCTGCAGCATCATTATGTGATCTTTCATCCGTATCTCCGCTACACTTCTTTCTATCTTATCCTGCAAAGTCTCCTGAAATTCTATTAATTGCGTATTAGCTACTGCCAGCTCCCGCGTGCGTTCCTTTACTCGGGACTCAAGTTCCGCATGGGCTTGCTTCAAATTCTCCTGGGCAAGCATTTTGAGGTGACGCTCAGCTTCCACACTCTTCTCAAGACAGATTATGTTTGCCAGCTCTTCTAAGATGTTTAGTAAATCCTTATAAGATATCGGCTTGATTAAAAAATTGTTTACACCCAGGGCTATCGATTTTAAAAAATTCTCCTTCTCACTATAAGCAGAAACAACCACTATCTTCACACTCCGGCTGTGACGACGTATCTCCTGGATCATCTCCAGTCCGTTCATCTCCGGCATCATGATATCGGTGATTATCATGTCAGGCTGCTTTTCCAAAAACATGGCAAGTCCCTCAGAACCGTTTGACGCCTGATATACTTCCTGAGCATTTTTCTCAAGTACTTTACTGATTGTATTACGCATTAATTCATCATCTTCTACAAAAAGTATACTGAGATCATGTCTTTCCAATACAGCCTCCATTTTTACTAAGTTTTAGACATTCCCTTTTATTATCTTTCTTATTTTATTGTCAAAGAAAATCGTTTTATATAATCCGTAATTGCTGCTCCCATCTCTCAGCATCACTTCTTATCCATTTCTCATCAGCTACATTCTCAACTGCACTGAATCTGTATTACGCTTCTTATTTTGATTAAGCGTCTGATGGTTTATCACATAATTATCCATATTATGACTCCGGACTGCAAAGCTCTCATTTTTTATTTACAATGTCAACAGTGAACCATATAGACAAATTGAGCACAGAAAAAAAAAGAAGATGTGAAGGTTCGAAAGTTAGAAGGTATGAGGATATGAAGATGAGACGGGAAAACGTACTGGTATTTCAAACTTTATCAGTGAAAATCCGTTAAATCTGTGCAATCTGTGTTCTATTTCTTTGTATTAAGTCTTACATTACATTTTTTCGCGTGTTCAGTGTGTTCCGTGGTTGATGATTGCATATAGCCATTGACAAAATAATCCTTTGCAAAAAGAATAAAATTGTGTAACCTATATGGTTGTGTGCGTTGAAAGAAGCAGAACTGAAAAGAGATAAGGTGGTGTCTTTTGGAAGAAATGGAATTAGTGAAAAGAGCTAAGCAGGATATCCAGGCTTTTGATGAACTATACAGGATATATTATCCTAAAATTAATAACTTCGTATTTCACCGGACTTTTAATGAAGACGTGCGGAACGAGATAGTCTCCAACGTGTTCTATAAAGCCATGAAGAATTTGTATCGGTTTAAATTCCTGGAGAGCCACCGCTGTTCATTTTCTGCCTGGCTGTATCGGATCGCAGTCAGCGAAATAAATCAGTATTACCGCGACCGTAAGCGGGAACTGAATCTTATGATGAAGAAAAAGAATGATCTGCCGGAAGACCCCACCGTCTATCCTTATAAGTTTGAATATGTGAAGAGATGTTTGACGCAACTGACGCCTTACGAGCAGAATCTGGTAGCTTTGAAGTATTTTGAGAAGAAGCCGTATAAAGAGCTGTCAGAGATATTTGGCAAAAAAGAAAATGCCCTAAAAGTAAGCGTGCACCGCAGCTTGAAAAAGCTGAAAAATATTCTGGAACAGGAGAAAGATCATGGACAAGATCAAAGATATGCTTAATATGTTAAAAATACCTGAAATTGATGATAAATACCAGTTCAATGCCCTCAGGAGCAAACTGCTGCAGGACTTTTTCAGCCGGCAAAGGTTTTATATCACGCGTTACCACTGGGCAGCATCTATGGCGGCACTGCTTTTTATCATCCTGGCAGTAACCTTCCTGGTACCCAATCTGGCAAAAGATGTGAATAACTTTGTGCTCGGTAACAAGGTTGATGAGCAGCCTATTGTGGCAGAAAATGTGCAGAAATCAAAAGGCATTCTTATGCCTTCGGAAGCAGGAACGCTGGTAAATTCACCTCAACGTCTGGTTGATGACAATAAAACGTATCTGGTGAGACATTATAATTCTCCCAAAGCCGGAAAAGTAATGGTTGTTTCAGAGTATAATAAGCATCTGCAGAATAACCAGACCCGCAAGGTCTCTGCCAGAAGCTATTAATTTGGGAGGAAAAATGAAGATATTACTATTTGGATTTGTGCTCTTGGGAATACTATTCAGCCTGCAGGCAGAAATTATCCCCTTTCTGGGAGTAACAACCGCAGATATTGTGTATTCCAGTTATACAAAATATGAGATCACAGATGGCTTTGGCGTTCTCATCCAGAAAATCGTCGCAGAATCTCAGGCAGAAGAAGCCGGTTTGCAGAAAGACATGATCATAAGAACATTTAAAGGTGAAAAGGTCTATACCCGTAAGCAGTTAGTACGCATGATCAGAAATTCCGAAATTGGCGAGACCGTGGAAATTGGCGTATTAGCAGAAGGCAAAGAGCAAATATATAATATAGCCCTGGGCGAAAGGGAAATTAGGGAACGCCATAATCCAGCCTGGATGGGAGTAACTCTTCAGGATAAATTTGAGCTGGAAGGTTTTACTGAGAAATATGGTTTACTGATAACTTCCGTGAGTAAAGAGAGCCCGGCACTGAAAGCGGGATTGCAGGAAAATGACGTGATGCTGTCTTTGCAGGACGAAAAACTGTATGCCCAGGATCAGGTACGGGCTATGCTCAAACTCTATAAGCCGGAAGACCAGGTAAAAGTGGAATACTGGCAGGATGGCATAAAACTTTCGACTATCCTCACACTGGGCGAACTTTCGCTGGATATGATAGATCTGCGGAAAATCGACAATATTTTTAATAACCTGGACATTTCGGATAAACTGGAAGATGTCTATGGTATCTGGAATTCTCTGGGTTTACCGGAAGCTTTGCATGTCTTTGCTTTTCAGGACTCATCCAGTAAAATTCTGGGCGTGATCGTTTCTGATATTAGTGATGAAATGCTGGCAGAAGCTGGCATCCCCGCTGGACTTAAAGTCGATAAAGTGATTCCGGAAACCCCTGCTGATGCAGGAGGAATACTGGCTGGAGATATTATCCTCAAAATCAATGACAGAATAGTATCCGAATTCGAAGATATCGGAAAAATCCTCAAAGATGTAGAATATGGCGCTAACTTCGAGATGAATGTCCTGCGGGATGATAAACCGCAGACTCTTAAGATCACCATGACATCCGTCACCGACGAAGTCTGGGATAAATACTACTCTAATATGCTGGAAAATGACGTATTCAAGGTTTTCATTGATAAAGACAAACCTCTGGATTTCTACTATGAGAATCTGGAAGACCTTGATGACGAGATAAACCATGAAATTGAATTAGAATACTTTAAAAGTGATTCTGGCTCAATGTAATACAATTCTATCCCTCTGAGTAAAAAAGAAACCTGCTATTAATTTTTTGATGGCAGGTTTTTTATTGTTTATACCAAACCGCTATCAATATTATGAAAATAGTTGACATATTCTATCCGAAATATATAGTTGTCCTTGAGGTGAATATGAAAAGATTAAAAGTAAATAGTTATCTGACAAATGAAGATCTACAAAAAAGGATCAAG